>CADCRD010000022.1 GCA_902803725.1 uncultured Eubacteriales bacterium | reverse complement strand
CTTTCGTATTTTGAACTTTCACTTATTGATCCCATTGGTTTTTTCTTTGTATTTTTCCATCATATTCTCGTCAGGAATGAAACGCGATCCCGCTCCCCGGATCAGTGAACGAAAACCCTTAGCTGCCTGCGCTCTATCGGTAAACACCTTTCCATATTCTTCTTTCCAGCTTCCGGCATCTTCGAGCTCAGCACACACATTGTTCCTTATTTCATTTACCATATCACTTTTTTTGCATTCTTCACTGAATTCGACTCCGGTTTTTCCGCCAATAATAAGGTTGGAGTAAATATGATTGTTTTTGCTCTTTTGTATCCCGATCTGAACGTCATTATTTTCAAGAGTATTATGATCAAATGTGCACTCTTCTGTAAAACCCCGGTTTTCGTCATATCCGCCAAAGCACATTCCCGCCCAGCCGCTGCAGTCAGTTATGACATTATCGTGCACCCTGATCCCTGATACCCTGAACAGTTCATTGTCATCAGGGTTATGTTCCGTTGCAACCTCCAGCCCTATATCGCAGTTAAAAATGAAATTGCTGCATATTTCTATGTCCTGTCCCCCGTCAACATAGATCCCGTCTGCACAGGGGTCATATTCACCATCTTCATAATATGCCGGATTTCCCTCTGTACTGATGTTATATACAATATTTCCTCTGCAGATCCCTTTTCTGACAAAATCCGAATCGTACATATTTTGATTGCTTTCTTCAGCAATGTGTTTGGCAGTTCCCTCAAATCCGATCATGTCGATCCCGATATTATTATTGTCGTGTACAGAATTCTCTTCAATAAGAAAATCTTCAATATTGCCGTTAAGTACCAGGGACTCACTGTCACCGCATTCGCAGTCATAGATCTCACAGCCTTTAACGGTAAGGTCTGTAACAGGAACAAGATCATTTCCTGCATATACACAGATTCCATGAACACCACGCACACCATGTACTGTGCAGTTTATGATACTGATCCCCTGCAGCGGCCGTTTTCCGGATTTTCTGGTACTCCTATAATCAATACCATATTTGCCACCTTCTGTTTCCAGACCATTTACAGATATATAACTTGCATCAGAAAGACGTATCCCGGTTCCATCCCCGGCATAAACGATAACCTTTTCACCTTTTGCCGCGATAATAGTCGTTGGAGAATCTTCATTTCCTGAACATTCCGGACCAAATTCGAGCGGAGCATATTCTCCGCCATGAATTATTATTAATGAACCGGGTTCAGCTTTAGCAGCAGCTGAAGCCGTAGCAAAAGGTGCATCCGGCGTTCCTTTTCCTGAAGTATCGCTTCCATTTACGGCGACATGCACTTCTTTTTGGTCTGTCCGGGCTGTACCCGACTCTGGCTGCTTATCACTGCTGTATCCACATGCAGATAAGCTTAAAAATATGATCAAAATCATTATCAAAAAGAGGCTTCGCCGTACAGAGCGAAGCCTCTGAATTTTTTGTTGTGATCACGTTCATGTTTTTCTTCATCAAAGGCTTTCACTTTGCTTACAGCGCTCCTCTTGGACAGTTTCTTACACATTCCATGCACAGGATGCATTCCGTTCCGTTCGCGCGCTTTCTGCTGTTATCCGTCATATCGACATTCATAGGACAGACTGTTTTACATTTGCCACAGGAAATACACTTATCATTATCGCATTTGACCCGCAGTAATGAAAAGTAACTCATCGGCTTCAGGAATACTGTGACCGGACAAATATATTTGCAGAAGGCTCTGTTGTCCTTAAAAGCATATGCCAGAATGATACCCACAGCATAGTAAATTATATTTCCTGCTATAAAGGCCAAGAACATTATTCTTTCGATATTTCCGGCTTTTGAAAGAAATAATGCCGCAACAAATATGAGAGATGCCGCAAAGGTAATATATCTGATCCATCCGATCTTTTTACGCGGTTTTTCAGGAACCTTGTATGGAAGGAAGTCAAGAACCATTGCTGTCCAGCAGGCATAGCCGCACCAGCCTCTTCCAAACAAAAGCGGACCGAATATCTTAGCCACAGCATAGTGGATCGTCGCCGCCTCAAATACTCCTGTAAACAAGTAATACCAGAAACCTTCGATCTGCATATTCTCGCTGCAGATAAGTCCCAGGTATATCAGCATATATAGTCCCACAAGAAGCTGCACGATTCGCCGGGCATGTTTGTGTTTCCTGATGAACAGAAAAACGCCAAAGGATATGGACAGCCCTATATAGCTGAAATTAAACAGATAAAAAAGATTATCTTTTGTCAGCCATAACGTTACCGCTACTGTTTCAAAAATCACCAGCATCACTGCCGGCAGCCAGTATTTTTTCAAATCGTCACACCTCTGTCTTCCTGATGAGATTCCGGATACCCTGCTTTAGCTGCTGCGCTTCGCCCTTCGGGAGAATGGCTGTAAAGAGATACTGTTTGTTCCTTCAGCGAGATCTTGCCAACCTTAAACCCATAATTTAACAATTCTTTCTTGAAATTCAGAAAAGAATGATCTATTGGAATACCCGCAATCTGTTCTATCTCTGCAAATGTAAGTTTAAAACTATCTGTTCCGTTTTCCTTTATCCAATTCCACAGGGGATCATATTTGCTCATAATTATTATACCTCTCTTCCGGATTTATAATTCACGGCGTTCTATTTCTTTCTCAGCTTCAGTTCCACCCTGCTTCTTTCCTTAAGACGCTTCTCCATCTGCCCTGCTCTGTCCTTCACAGACATCTCAAGATCGTCTTCATCGAATATCGTCCGAAGTTCCTCCAGCGGCAGCAGATTTACGGCAAGGCAGAACAATGTCTTCTTACGGCCATCATTATATTCCGCAAGCAACCGATCGAGGATCCGGCGTTTTTCTATCTGTTCTGCATTATAGGCTTCCTCACCAATTTTCTTCATTTTTTTAAGATCGGCTTTCTGGTTACTGTGCGTGATGAATGAATCAAACTCATCTATACCCGCATACTTCTCACACGGATACTCCGGACACTGGAAACAATATTCCTGTTTGCCGTGCTCCAGACTGCATCTGGCGATCGGACATGACTGATTCCCAAATCCGCAACCGCCGCAGTGTCCGGAAATATTCATTGAGCACAGTTTGCAGTTAAGACCGCAAAGGGAAAAGTATGGATTCTTCCTTGTAAAACCTTTCATATTATTACATCCTTATAAGTTGAAATATTAAGAGCAATCAGTCTCAGCACACTTCTTTCTGATCGGATGCCGGATCACGGTCTTCAGCTTTTCCGGAGCTACTTTTCTTGCGTCACTCAGATATATTTCATGGTGCAGACGCTGATCTGTAATGTCCAGGGCATAACCCTGCTCTTCCATATACTCATGCATCATTTTAACAGTTGCAGGCTCATCATCATAGGAGCCGATATGCATACACTGAACACACAATCCCTCATCATAAGTCAGAAATTCCACTTTCGAGAAATCCTGTTTCTTTTTCCTGGTTGCTTCCTCTGCAGCCCAGTCAAAGTCCGCTTTTGTGACAAAGTCCGGCAACCTGATTACAGAAATCCAGTTGAAGTCCTCTTTGTGGGCATAGTCGACTCCGCTCACGCCGTCCTGCCACCAGAAGCCCTCCAGCGGAGGCACGACAAAATCAAAATATCCCTCTATCTGGTGATTACCTTTTTTGCTCATTTTGATCGTAAAGGCAATTCCGTACAGCAGTCCGATCGCCTTCTTATATTCACTTTCCTCAGGATTTGGATCGCAATGCCCCCGAACCGCGATATAGTTCATGGGCGGTACTGTCACGATAGACGGGGTGTTCTTCGGCATGTAGAATTCCTTGTATTCTTTTTTATAATCAAAAGCCATGGTTTTACCTCACTTCACAATCAGCAGCACTGAAGGCCACGGTCTGCTCCTTCAGCAATATAATATTGTTATTACTGCGACTACAGAAGACTTATTTCTCGTTTACGGCGATCCAGATCTCTCCCGAATATTCAGGGTCATCCGTTTTATCAGACGGATATACCTCGATCTCTATACCTCCTGCATATTCGTACCGGTCACTGCCCGGGAAGAAATCACTGACGATCTTTCTGTACGTCTCGATGAAGATCTCCGGCATCTTGCCCTTGAACGGAAATACCGCATATGTATACTCCGGAAGTTCAATAACCTCAAGATCACCATCCACAGTTTCGCCATTATACTCTGCGCCGATCCCATATGGAAACTGATCTCCTTCAATTTCATGCGAGAAACAAATTCCGAGGAGACCGGCAAATTTCGGTTTATCAGGGATATAGCTGCAGATCTTCTGTATTGTCCCGTCCTGTCCGCATTTTGTCCAGAATCCTGTTATGTCAGGGGTCCCGGCACCGCTCTCAGGTTTATGAACAGTTTTTCTTTTGCAGATCACTTTTATCACACCCGGTTTCTCAATTCTATAATCCATTTCAGTACCTCCTGTCAGAATGAGTTTTACAGACAGTCTGGAAAAGGACTTGACCGTACCGCCATTTCTGGCTTCGGTCGGTGTAATGCCGTGGAATCGGGAAAACGCGCGAGTAAAGCTCTCAGGCGTTTCATAGCCATATTTGGAAGCAATATCGATCACTTTCTCATCACTGTGAGCAAGCTCATCCGCTGCCAGGGAGAGCCGTCTCATTCGGATATAATCACCAAGGGTATAGCCACACATGATACTGAATACTCTCTGAAAGTGAAACGAAGACGAACAGGCTTCCTTCGCTGCCGCATCATAGTCGATTTCTTCCGTAAGATGTGCCTCCGTATAATCAAGTGCTCTCTGTATGCCTTTGATCCAGTCCAAATTTATTTCCTCCTGTCTTGCGGTTCCATTCTAACAGGAACCAGCAAAAGTATCCTGACTTCAAGTGCTGAGTGATGTCAAATTGCAGTACCATCAATAGTGCTCCTGCACCAATAGGGATAACGATCACACCCCTGTTCTCTTCACATTATATTACATCGGAAACGCCACTGCTTCCCGGTACAATTCCTTTAAAACACTAATAAACTCCTTCACCCCTTCTCTCGCATCATTCCTATGGGTGCAAAGCACACATGAGAAGCTTTCTTTACAGTCAAGCGGAGTCCAGGCAAACTGTCCGCTGTGATCATTCAGAAATCCCGGAGCCAGACATACACCTCTTCCGGCCGCTACATTCGTAAGCGTTGTATCATGATCAGCACTGTTAAAATAATTCACTTTCCCGGAAGACACCAGCCTGTGCTGCACAGCCTTTAATGCCGGCGGCGATCCTCCGCCCACCATTAAAGTCCGCCCATACAGATCCTCTTCCGTAAGAAGATTCTTCGATGCCAGCTCATCCTCCCTCTGAGAAATCAGGTAAATATGGCTCTCAAACAAATCATGTACATCAATACCCGGTATCTGCTTTGTCTGTTCTTTCAGGGCAAACAGAATATCCGTTTCATTCCTTAAAAAGCTTTCCACACCATTCTCATATTCAAACTTCGGTGTTATCTGTATATCCGGATGCTTCTCAGCAAAGAACTTCATGGCCTCAGGCAGAAAATATACTGCCTGTCTCACCATCAGGCTGATTGAAATGTTGTCCTTATACTTTGCGCTGAAATTCTGTCCTTGCTCGATCGCCCGCTTCATTTCTTCCCTCATGTTGGCAAGATATGTGACAAACTGGGACCCTGCCGGAGTAAGCGCAGCCCCTTTCCCGCTTCTTTCAAATATTGCAAAACCGACCTCATCCTCCAGAAGTTTGATCTGATATGTCAATGTGGGCTGACTTACAAACATGTTCTCTGCAGCGCGGCTGAAATTCAATGTATGCGCCAGCTCTATACAATAATCTATCTGCTTTGTATTCATAAGCTATTCACCTTATCATTTAATTATTAAATCAATTATATAGTATTTCGATTGGATTTTTCAAGCATATTATGGGATACTGTCATCAGAAAAAATAATTGTTCAACAACCAAAAACGAAACGGAGGATATACAAATGGCAAAGACATTGATCACATTCTTTTCAAGAGCGGATGAAAACTACTTTGGCGGAGCAATGAGATATGTGAAGGTAGGAAACACCGAGATCGTTGTAAACGGTATCATGGAAATGATCGAAGCTGACAGCTTCAAGATCGAAATGAAAAACCCCTACTCCCCGGTCTACATGACCTGCATCGATGAAGCCAAAAAGGATCTCAGGGCAAACGCAAGACCTGAGCTCACCAGCTATCCTGACAGCATTGATGATTATGACACCGTGATCCTGGCTTATCCTAATTACTGGGGAACCATGCCTATGGCAGTATTTACTTTCCTTGACAGATATGACTTCACCGGCAAGACG
>CADCRD010000021.1 GCA_902803725.1 uncultured Eubacteriales bacterium | reverse complement strand
TTTATCATAATAATTCTTTCTGTTTTCGGAATATGATATCAGACCGGCCCTGATCAGCTGTTCATCACTGAATCCCAGCCCTTTCATGTGGCGATACAGGCTGTCCCATTTTTCATCAGCCCAGCCGATGCCGAAGATCCTCATCACATCGTCACTGACGCCTCTGCTGTACATATACGGCAGACCCGGATTAGGCCGTTCCCTGAGAGCTCTGTAAAAAAACCTTGCCGCCTGCCGGTTCATTTCATACATCTCATTCCTGAGTTTTTCTGCTCTTGAGTCGTCTCCGGAAAAACGTCTGAAGGTCAGTCCGCATTCATCAGCCAGCTTTTCGGCAGCCTGCACAAAATCCATATTATAATATTCCTGCATGAAGGTAAAAACATCTCCGGATTTCTGGCAGCCAAAACAAGTAAAATACTGCTTTGTTTCGGACACGACAAAAGAAGGAGTTTTTTCGCTATGAAAAGGACATAGACCTTTGTAATTACTGCCCGCCTTTTTCAGATTAACGACTCTCCCTATTATGTCAACTATATTGCACCTGTCCTTTATCTCCTGAACAGTTGCACCTTTGTTGCTTTCATTGTTATAACTCATCGCCATTCATTAAAATACATTGAAATTACAATAATGTATCGTTTTCGAAATAATGCCCTTTTAATATCCGAGTCCCCAGTTATTGAACATATTGATCGCATACCTGTCCGTCATACCCGCGACATTGTCCTTGACGAGTTCTTCAGCTGAGCAAAACGATCTCATCTGCCGGAGCTCGTGCGGCAGTTTTTCCGGTCTCTCCATCAGATGATTATAAAGGCCGCATATCACCTTTTCAACGTTTTCCATCTGCTCGGCTTTTTTTACATTTTCGTTGTAATAAACCTTCCGGAACATGTATGCACGCAGTTTGTCCATATAATATGCTGCTTCCTCACTGAGAGAGATCACTTCATTGTCTTTGCTGTTATTTATCATATCTCTGACGAGCGTGTCAATACGAGTTCTGTGATCGCTTCCAAGATATTTTACGCAGTCTACAGGCAGGTCATCTTCTCTGATCACACCGCTTCTGATCGCATCATCAATATCATGATTTATATAAGCTATCCTGTCGCTGGTTCTTACTATCTGTCCTTCGGGAGTTGCCGGCATGCCGCTGCCTGAGTGGTTCAGAATGCCGTCTCTCACCTCCCAGGTAAGATTCATCCCTCTCCTTCCCTCAGGGCTGATCTCAAGCTTATCGACCACCCTCAGGCTCTGTTCATTATGGCGAAAACCGTATGGATATATCTCATTCAGCACAGCTTCTCCACTGTGACCGAATGGTGTATGACCAAGATCATGACCCAGAGCAACAGCCTCTGTCAGATCCTCATTCAGCGCCAGTCCGCGTGCAATGGTCCTGGCGATCTGTGGCACCTCGATCGTATGCGTCAGTCTGGTCCTGTAGTGATCTCCTTCAGGTGAAAGAAAGACCTGGGTCTTGTGCATAAGCCTTCTGAACGCCTTTGAATGTATTATCCTGTCACGGTCCCGCTGAAAAGCAGTACGCAAAGTACATTCCGTTTCTTCTTTCAGACGCCCTTTTGTCTCAGCTGCTTTTGTCGCATATTGCGAAAGATATTCATATTCTCTTTGTTCCTGATATTCTCTGTCGACCATATCACTTTGTTCCTGTATGCCCGAAACCTCCGATGCTGCGTTCTGTTTCAGATAACTCACGGGATATCTCGAATGCAGCCCGTTCATATGACGAAAACACCATCTGAGCGATCCGGTCACCATCCTCGACAACAAAATCTTCTTCTCCAAGATTGATCAGCGCTATCTTTATTTCACCGCGGTAATCGCTGTCTATCGTTCCCACGCCGTTGACAAGAGCTATTCCGTGCCTGACGGCAAGACCGCTGCGTGCTCTGATCTGCCCCTCATATCCCTCAGGTATTTCCATTTTAAGACCCGTAGGAATGAGCGCTCTTTTTCCGGGCTTCAGTGTGACCGGTTCTTTGATATGAGCCCTCAGATCCACACCTGCCGAACCCGGTGTTTCATATTCCGGCAAAGCGCCGCTCTCACTTTTCACTTTGATATTTATCATCATACATCCTTTGCATATTTAACAGAATCAAGGGGTTTTGACATTTTTATCAGAAAAATGTCCGGCTATTGCCCTCTGAACATTCGTCTGAGATCGACCCTCTTGTTCGTTACCAGAACGCCGCTGTATTTTTCAGTATCGCAGATCATTGACTTGATCTTGTCTACATCTTCTACAGTCACTTCGTTGATCTTTCTGATAACAGTCTCCTGATCTGTCGTTTTACCTCTCAGCAAAACGTTCTTGCCATTTGCAAACATCCTGGAATTCACATTCTCCTGACCGAATATGTAGCCGGACTTGAGTTGTTCCTTTGCCTTTGAGAGTTCATCCTCACTGACACTGTTCTGCTGCAGCAGGGCCAGTTCTTCTTTGATCGCCCTGACTGTATCTCTTACCTTTTCGTGGCCGATACCCGCATATATATTGAAGAAGCCCATGCGTGAAGCCGAACTGTTAGCCGAAAAAACAGAATAAGCCAGTCCCTTTTTCTCTCTGATGCTCTGAAACAGACGCGAGCTCATGCTGCCTCCCATTATGTTATTCAGGACCGTGAGAGCGTAATATCTGTCATCATCCAGTCTGATGCTCCTGGCCGCCAGGCACAGATGCGACTGCTCGATGTCTTTTACTTTGACTTTGAAAGAAGGAACATACCCGATTTTTGGATACTCCGGCTCCGGTTTTTCCGGGTTCAGGAAATCAAGTTCCTTTTCCAGCTTTTCGCACACTTTGTTTTCATCAAATTTTCCTGCGACCGAAACAACTATGCTGTCCTTCGTGTATTGTTTATTGATGTATTCTCTGATCGTGCTTTGCTTTATTCTTTTGAGAGAAGCCGGCGTGCCGATGATGGAATTTCCCAGAGGCAGTCCCTTGAATATCTCCTCGCCGATTATGTCAAGGGCCAGCTCATCAGGAGCATCATTTATCATCTTCATTTCTTCCATAACGACCAGTTTCTCGCGCTCCAGCTCCGTCTTGTCAAATACTGAATTCGTGAACATATCGAGCAGGATCTCCAGAGATGTATCGAGATTATCGGAAAGTGTCTTTATGTAATAGCACGTAGCTTCCTTCCCTGTAAAAGCATTTATCTGGCCGCCTATCTTATCGACATCCTCTGCTATCTGAAGGGCATTTCTCTTTTCTGTCCCTTTGAACATCATATGTTCGATCAGATGAGATATTCCTGATATTCTCTTTTCCTCATTTACAGCTCCCGTTCTGACCCATATACCTACAGCTGCAGAATTGAAATCTGCCAGATGATCCAGTACGACCGTAACGCCGCAATCAAGTGTTTTGATCTTTACCATATGTTTTTTCTCTCTTTCATGTATTGCAATAACAGCCGGTGTGCCTGTCTGATCAAAGCAGCCGCCTGCAAAATCCTGTAATGTTATCTCAGACTGTGGAATTATACTTTTTATCCGGATCGGCATACTGCTCGTACATCTTTATAACGGCCTTTGCATTGGCAACAAACGCTTCATACGGCTGTTCATTGCCCCTTCCTCCTTCAAACACTTCTTTAGTTGCCTTTTCCAGCATCTGCTCAGGAGAAAGACCACTGTTCCACATCCCTACGGTATATTCCTTTTCTTCTTTTGCTTTTTCCTCAAACACTTCCCAATATCTGTCGTTGTAATATTCCGGAACAATTCCATAATGGGGAGAAACTATTCTCTTTGCCCCGTAGCTGCGGCATTTTTCGAGTGATTCCATTGAATCATCATAACTCTTGAGGATAGCCACTTCCGATCTTTCCGGACCACTGCAGATCCCCGTGCTCTCGCTGGTGAACATAACGCTGTCAGGCTCCAGTACGTACGTCATTGCACAGTCAGTGTGTCCCTTTGTCGAAAGACATACGATGTAATGCCCGTTTCCAAGCTCAAGCTTGTCTCCATCATCAAGCACCATATCTATACCCATACCGTCAGTGATTATCTCTTCATCACCCGTTCCATACTGAGAAGCAGCATAAATACCAAGGTCTTTGATTACTTTGAGCGCACCCGGGCGCGTAAGCACATACTGACCATGTGCTGATCCGCACACAACGGCATCAGGAAATGCTTTTTTAATATAAGGAAGCGCTCCGATATGATCATAGTGCGTATGACTGATCAGAATGTAGTCGAGGCTCCTGCCATTTAATATTTCTTTTATATTACTGATCGTTTCTCCGGCAGAATAAGCCATGCCGCAGTCTATCATCGCTGTCTTTTCTCCGCTGAGGATCAGTGTGGCCTCTCCTCCGTGCTGATGCTCAGTCGCGCAGACTATTCCATCGGGATAATCTCTTCTGTAACTGTTCTCAAAGGGAATAAAAGAGTCAACATATATTTTGCTTTCTTTCTTTGCCATATCATTCTCCGCCCTGTTTTTCGCTGCAATTTACAGCTTTTTTTCAGTTCATTTCTCATCCCCGTCAATATTTTATCAGATGAATTGATCAGCAGATGATCAATTCAGATTATCATATACATACCCGTTTTCCAGATAATCCTCTTCAGGATCATCGATGACCCTGTCTCTGGACTGACTGGCAAGATCCAGAATATAATCATCTATTTCGTAATCTGTGGCCTGAGAAAAATCAGCCTTGTGATCTTCGTTATCCAGTCTGCCGA
>CADCRD010000020.1 GCA_902803725.1 uncultured Eubacteriales bacterium | reverse complement strand
TCTTTCGCAGCGCATCATGGATTCGCGCCATATATTTCATCAAAGCACGCAATGGCAGGGCTGTCAAAATCCATGGCATGGGAACTGGGACCGGAGATCAGAGTCAATGCAATCGCACCCGGTGCGATCCACACGGCCATGGTTGACAGTATAGGCGGTCCTCAGGCGCTGCAGGGCATGATCGACAATTGCCCGCTGAAAAGAGTTGGGCAGCCGGAGGACATTGCTTCAGTTGTATTGTTTCTCGCCTCTGACGATTCTTCATTTGTTGACGGGCAGATCATAAAGGTAGATGGCGGATTTGAATGCTGACATGTCGTTCCTGTATGACATAGCTGTCACTGACCTGAAATTTTCAATTTGTTAAATTCAGAATTCTGTGGATGACATATTATGTGAATGACATAATTAAGTGAAACTCTGAAAATCAGCGAAGGGGGTCCGTTATTCGGATCCCCTTCACTATTTAAACCCCCTACATCTATAATTAAAGCGCGCGCCGCTTTTATAGATCTTATTTTTTCAATTACAATCCGCTGGTTTCACAAACGATTTTGTTCATACATTTTCGGGATCGTCAGTGTAACAACAGTCCCGATTCCCTTTGTACTTTTTACCTGAAGATGTGCATTCATCACCTTTTCCAACCGGAACCTTATGTTCTCCAGCCCTGTTGAATCTCCCTGCCCGGTCCTCTGCCTGGCCATATATTCATCAACATCAAAACCTATACCGTTATCTTCCACCTCAACGACCCATGCATCTTCAGTGGCCTTTGTGCGGATATAAACATCTCCCCCGGCTTTACCTTTTTCGTATATACCATGCCTTATCGAATTCTCGACAATAGGCTGGATCGTCAAAGGCAGTATTGAAAACTGATTTGTGCCGATCTCATAATGAGCGCGCAATTTGTCTCCAAACCGCATTTTTTCTATCTCGATATAAGCCTTAACGTTTTCCATTTCCTGATCAACCGGCAAAGGCTCATCCTTTGTCATTGAACGAATGCAGCTGCGCAGATGAATCGTGAAATTTCCCAGCAGTTCAGATGCATATTCCGGATCCATGAGTATGACTTCCTGTATAGAGCCCAGTGCGTTGTATAGAAAATGCGGCTGCATCTGGCTGGTAAAATTCCTGATCCTGCTCATCTTAAGCTCTGTTTCCAGCAGTTTTCTCTCTCCCTCTTTTTTCTGCTGTTCAGTAAGATCATATATCACGCAGAAAGCATGGATATCATTTGTGGTCTTTTCCTGATATAAAAAGAATATCTCTCTGCACGGCTGGATGCCCCCCTCCTTTGTATATACCGAAAACAGAACAGACGACCTTAATGCGCCGCGATCAAAACACTTCAGCAGATATTCTCTCGAAGCATACCGTCTGTATCCTTTCCTGTTTTCAGTCACAAGATTGTCGCAGATCCATGTGTGCATCATATCATACTCCGGTATATCTTCGAGTGAAGGGATCCTTTTTATAAACCGTTTCTCTGTTTCCAGACCATCATCAGATTTTTCAAGGAGGATATTCTGGGTCAGGTTCACTTCCATATAAGCCGCTGCACTTGCAAGAACAGCTTTCATATGATTCATTTCCTTTTGGTACAGAGCCTGAATTTCCTTTCTGTGAGCTTCTTCCCTTCGCATCATCGAATCAATGTTCCTGACACCCATAAACACATGCATCCTGCCATTCACAGGCTGATATGTTGCCCTGATCTGATGGTATATTTCTTTATCTTCCCGCTTTATTCTGTAGATCAGAGAATAATATTTCTCATTTTCGAGCCCTTTTATCAGATTCTCCTTTTGCAGCATGCGCACAACATATTTTTGATCTTCATCTGCAATTACCTGCTCGACCTTCTCAGGCAATATCTTAAAAAAATCTTTTCCCTCATTGTCTATCCTCAGACTTCTGTAAGCTTCACTTTCATAGAAAGTGCTGTACGTATTCGTTTCCATATCTATGTCATAGATCGTTTCATATGTTTCAAACAGCGTCTTTGCAATCAGCTCGTAATTTGTGATGTCCTGCTTTTCCAATCTTCTATCTCCCGTATCCTTCCATGATTATATTCGCCAGTATACCTTCGCCCCAGGAATATTCCGACAGAAATTCTCCTTCAAACTGATCTCTCAGCTTTGTATTTTTATCTCTCCAGGCATAATAATCACATTCAAAACACTCGACGTTGATCATCTGCCCTCTTCTGGTCGATATGAGAATGTCCTCAAGTTCAGCCTCTTTAAGACTTTCCTTCAGTCTCCTGAGTGCATTGTAATACACCGACATGTGTTCATTACTGTAAGGACGGTTCTCCCAGATGGTAGTGTATATTTCCTCGTTGCTGATCTCCTTTCCTCTCTTTGTGATCACAAGAGCCAGTATTTCCTTGGCTTTACCTGTAAGCTTTATGGGGATGCCGTTCTTTTTAAGTACAAATCGTCCGAACAGCTGTGCATATACATCCTTGCTCTGTCTGCTTGCCAGTATCCTTATCTTTTCCATCATGATACTGAACGTCTCCCTGCTGTAAGGTTTCATCAGATAATAGTCCCCGCCGATCTGATTCGAGTCCGTGATATATTCATCATAAGCTGTTACAAATACGATGATTATGTCACTGCGGATCTCCCTTAATTCTCTTGCCAGCTCGATCCCGTTTTTTATCGGCATATCGATATCTACAAATGCCACATCCACTATTTCATTTTCTGCAAAAGCAATCGCGTCATCTGCACTTTCAAACTTACCGACGATCATCAGATCATAAAAATAGCCGGTAATCCTTTCAAATTTTTTCAGCATCAGCTGCTCATCATCCACGATTATTGCTTTCATAACTCTTTCCTCTCTGTTCTTTAACACATT
>CADCRD010000019.1 GCA_902803725.1 uncultured Eubacteriales bacterium | reverse complement strand
GTTTCCCTTCGAAGAAAAGAAAAGCATCAAACCCAGAAACATTGCAAATTGAATGGTAAAGGGGATCAGATTTGACAGCGCCGTTGCTATAGGGGAAACCAGACGCGGATAATATACCTTCCCCATCGTATTTCTGTTTTTGACAAAGGTATTTGCTGTCGCCTCCACGGTAGAAGAGAAGTAACCCCAGCAGATATTCCCTGCCATGTAAAACAGAAATCCGGGGATCATATAGTCTCCCGGAACATCAGCTGTGGTAAGCTTTGCAAGATTACCAAAGATCACTGTAAAAACGATCGTCGTTAAAAGCGGTTGGATAATGGCCCACAGCGGTCCCAGTATGGTCTGTTTGTACAGCGCCGTAAAATCTCTCCTCACAAAGAGAAAGATCAGATCCCGGTATTGAAATGTCTCTTTGAGATGCAGATCCAACAGTCTGTGATTTGATGTGATGATTGTTTTATATTGCTGTGCCTCTTTCATGCACTCTCTTCTCCCAAACCCAAGAAGCTTATTTACTATTACCACTCAGCCTTTTTTTTAATCGAGCATACCTTTCTCTCCCCATAAGATGAATGGCGGCCCGATTCGGCGCACGAAGAACATACATCACATATTTGTATGCCGCCTTACTGCGAAACAGCCTGGTGACCAAATAATTGTCCCACCAGCTGTGATCGTACCAATGAATGGAAATTGTCTTCTCCGTCAGGCGCGGAGCTTTGTCTCCCCACCGAAACGGGTGTAAATACTCTTCCGGATATATATGTATTGTGTTCTCCAGCAGTTGTTCATGTCCGTCAGGTACAAGTCCGTGTTTTGTCAGAACTTCTGTTTCTTTAAGAGAATTCCATGTCTGATCTTTGCTGCCATCAGGAAGAATAAACGGCTTTGTTTCATACATTGCCATTAATTCAAGCAAAATGGGAGCATGCTTCTCAGCGCCGCACCCCAGACCGGAAGCAACTCGATAGTCATATTCAAAGCCGAAGTATACTCTATTGTTTAAGAGTAATTCCGGTGATCGAATGAGCTCAACGTCCGTGTCCATATATATACCGCCATTGTCATATAGTATTCTTAAGCGGATATAGTCTGTTGCAAATGCCCACTTTTTTGCCTCATAAGCCTGACGGACATATAACGGCGCAGAGCTGATATCGAAGTTGTCCTCGTTCCATTCGATGATCGTATAATCCGGGCAGTACTTTTCCCAGCTTGCGATGCACTTTCGCACCAGTTTAGGCTTGGGGCTGCGTCCAAACCAGCAATAGTGTATAATCTTCGGAATCACTGAAAGCTCCTTTCCTCCCTAAGCCTTATATCATTTCAGTCTTAATACGTTGGAGAATTTCCTCATTCCTGTGCTGCAAGTCGTTTTCTATGACAGGTACTTCCCTGACCTCCATAAGACATCTGATCACTTCACTGTCAGAATCACACAAATGCATATTGTGTATCACCGTCTGATAGTTACGAAAACCGGATATATTACTTAGGATCATGTGCTTATTGAAGACAGCGACTTCCTTAATGGTTCCGGGGTCTGCCTCGAACTCACTGAATTGCATATAAACATCGCATTTTCTCATGAACCTGTAAGGATTGATCTGATTTCCGGTCAATACCACTTTGCCGCTCAGCTCATTTCTTTGAATCTCGTCTGCTAAGACGCTGTACAGATCACCATCACCGACTACGATCCAAATATACCCTATGTTAAGATTTTCTAAACGCTTAGCTATTTCGATGATCCTCAGAGGATTCTTTTCCGTGCTGAGTCTGCCGACTGTCAAAAGCTTCAGCCTGCTGTCATCCGGAAACTCCGGGCAGGGCTCATTCGCGAATTGTTTTATATTTTCAATATCCAACAGGTTTGGCAAAACATCTACTCTGTTCAAATTCGGAAGCGCATCTGTTAATACGTCCTTTGCAAAAGGAGATACAGCAAAGACTTTATTATATTGCTGATAATACTCTGCGTCAAAGCGCTTTATTTTTCCCCGATAAACATAAGCGCCGTGACGATAAAACGCATATTTTCTTTTTGCAGATACTTTATCGATCAAATAGTACTTTAAGCTGCTGACATGGGAAAAAGCGATCGCCACATCGTACCGCTTTTCTAATCGCGGCAGGGCAAGCCATCTCTTTTTCCGGAACACACTGAGGCAGGAGAATCCGAGTTCTTTGCTGAT
>CADCRD010000018.1 GCA_902803725.1 uncultured Eubacteriales bacterium | reverse complement strand
TGTCAGCACATCGACCCTGCCCGCGCCTGCTTCCTTCAGAACACGGGCACATTCATCGACCGTGGATCCTGTTGTATAGATGTCATCTATCAGCAAAATGTTTTTTGCATTCGTTTTTACATCATCACAGTCACCATATGAATGATCCAGCAACTCTTTTCCGTGTTCGGTAACCGAAAAAGCATCTTTTACATTGAGCCGGCGCTGCATTGCATTCAGATCCTTCATAGCCATCTTTCTGTCTTCACGAACTAGAAATTCTCCATCCATTACGATCCCCGTTTTTTCAGCAAATTCTGCTGCAATGATCGCTGCCTGATTATAGCCGCGTTCTTCCATACGCTCCGGACTGACAGGGACAGGGATCACCAGGTCATATTTTCTTTTGAGCATTGCAGGCTCTTTATCCGGCACATCATTTGAATTACCGGCACCAATTTCCGCTTTCATCCTGTCCGCCATAATTTCTCCCACGATCCTTCCAAGATAACTCTTGTCTCTGTATTTGAGATCCATTACTACAGCGCGCGCATAAAGGTCATACAGACAGCACGTGTGTCCCTTATCGAAATAATGCACTTTAGTCCGGCAATCAAAGCACAGATCCCGGCGATCATCTTTTCCGAGAGGCTTGCCGCATTTACTGCATGCATCAGTTCCGATCCACTGAAACTTTTCAATACATGAGTCGCACAGCGAGTATGCCCTGGTGCTGTCGATGATGCTCCCGCAGCATATACAATATATGTCTGTCGGAAAAATGATCCGGGCCAGCGATACAGTGAGCTTTCGTCCTTTGTTTCTTATCATTCTTATTATTTTATTTACTCTGTCCATATTGATCCCCCGCTATTCGTTTCGCTGAATTATTATGTTTATCGGGAAACAAAAACACCGGCCTTTTTACCGGTGTCCTCTTCATTGTTTCGTTTGCACGATCTTATTCATTTCAATCCGAGCCGCTCCTTCAGCCCTTCCTGTAAAACCTGCGAAAAATTGAGCCCTGCTTTTGCAGCCTCTTCATTCAGCCATTCGGGAATTGACAAAGTCTTTTTGACTGCTTTGCTTTTATAAAATCTCCTGTAAAACTCGGTATCACATCTGATCAGTGAAACAAATTCATCAGTCTTTTTTTCAACATCATTGACTGGTGATGGTGCAGGGATTTCTTTTCCTTCAGTTTCCATATCATACAGCATCAGACAGCAGGCATCCTCCGCCATTGAAATAGCATCATCAATTCCTGCTCCAAATGTATGACACCCCTCGATATCAGGAAATCTCACAGAAATCATTTCATTATCCTCCTGCGAAAAAACAGCCGGATATATATATTTCATTTCGCACCTCCATTTTATTTCAGTCCCGCACTCTTTAATATACTATTCACCGTTCCTGCAGGCACATCCGTCTGCGAATGCCGTGGGACCGTAAATTCCTTACCTGTAAAATCACTTTTCCAGATATCATGATTGCTGCCATGTCTGTATAGACAGCATCCATTCTTTTTCAATATCTTTATTAATTCCGATATTTTCACAACAAATATTCTCCTCTTATTATATACGTATAAAATACGTATATCAATATTAATATACGAAAAAACACCGGCCTTTTTACCGGTGCCCTCTTCTTGGGAATTGGCAAAGTCTTTTTAACTTCTTTACTTTTGTATTACATCTGATCCTGTAAATGTTCATTATTTACAAGATACTTCCGGAGCCTGAACTTCAGCCCGGAATATCTTTTGGCGATCAGATCATTATCGACCATGGCCTGAAGCTTGTTCCGGGAACCGACTAGTACGACCATCTGTTTGCCCCGCGTGATTGCCGTGTACAGCAGATTACGTGTGGCCAGCATCGGCGGGAACCAGGACATCGGCATGATGACCACAGGAAATTCGCTGCCCTGACTTTTGTGGACTGTTATTGCATAAGCAACTTCGAGCTGATCCAGCTCACCGAAATCATAGTTAACATATTTATCATCATCAAATACAACGGTCACTCTCTGGTACTCTTCATCGATCTTTTCGATGCGGCCCATATCTCCGTTGAAGACTCCATCGCCCTCTTCAAATTCGCCTGCTATGACCCAGCTCTTTTCGTAATTATTCCTTATCTGCATGACCTTGTCACCTTCACGGAATAGTTTTGAGCCGAATTTCTTTTCTCTCTTGATTTTCTTTTCAGACCGGTTTGTTCCTTCCTCAGGAGCATCAGTGCCTGTTTTTTCATTCGATCCGGAGCCCGGCGGATTCAGTATCTGCTGCAGCTGTTCATTCAGATTCATAACCCCAACAGTGCCCTTTCTGACTGGAGTCAGCACCTGTATATCCCGCATTGGATCGAGATCATCATAGTGCGCTGGCAATCTGCGCGAAACAAGATCCTTTATCGTCTCCACCATTTCCTGCTCGCCCGTGCAGTCCAAAAAGAAAAAATCCGTATCTTTACTGTTCAATTCAGGATATTCACCTTCATTTATCCTGTGCGCATTCACAACGATCATGCTCTCTCCTGCCTGTCTGAAAATCTCATGCAGTCTGGTAGCGTTGACATATTCACTTTCGATGATATCACTCAGCACATTTCCGGCGCCGACGGACGGCAGCTGATCGACATCGCCGACCAGTATCAGTCTGCTGCCTGGTCTTATCGCTTTGAGGAGTGCATCCATCAGCACCAGATCTATCATCGATGCTTCGTCTATGATTATCGCTTTAGCATCCAGAGGATTCTCCTGATTACGCCCGAATTTCATATCAAACTCATCTTCCGAATAAGCATACTCCAGCAGTCTGTGTATGGTCTGCGCATCATAACCCGTCGTCTCAGTTATACGTTTTGCCGCTCTTCCGGTAGGAGCCGCGATAACCGTCCTGATATCACAGCTGGCGAGTATGTCCAGTATCCCTTTTATGATAGTCGTCTTTCCCGTACCGGGCCCGCCCGTTATGACGCTGACACTGCTGTTCAGCGAGAGTTTGATCGCTTCCCGCTGTTCCATGCTGTATCGTACAGCTTTTATTTCATCAGTATTCAGCTCCTGATCATTTACAAACATATCGATCAGTGAATCGATATCCGTATTTATCGGTGCAGGATCACTTTCCTCCAGCATGTAAAGAGCATGCGCCACTGCAGCTTCAGCTCTTCTGTATATATATTTGTAAACGACCTCTTCACCTTCCACCCTCTCGATGACTATTCTTGCCTCAAAGGCCATTTCGACCAGAAGGTCATCCGCCTGCTGCATCGAAACTTCCAGCAGATCCGAGGCACGTTCGATCAGTTCGGTGCGGGGAACATAAACACTGCCGTCCTGCACATACATCTGCAGCACATAATCTATACCGCTCTTGATGCGGTGCTCATTATCCTTTGCAAAGCCCATCTTCTGAGCCATACGGTCTGCTCTGACAAATCCGACACCGAATATATCATCTATCATGGCATATGGATCCTGCTGCACTTTCCTGATGGTGTCGGAGCCATAGACGGCATATAATCTGCCGGTCTGCTCGACCGAAATGTCATATTTCTGAAAGAAGACTGCGATCTCAGCCAGTTCTTTGTGGGCAGCATAAGCTTCTGCGATCGCGGCTGCCCGCTTGTCGCCTATACCGCTGACATTAGTAAGTTTTTCCGGTTCCTCTTCGATCACTCTGAAAGTATCTTCGCCGAACCGCTCCACTATCGCTCTGGCCTTGGCAGGACCTACCCCCTTTATAACACCTGAAGCCAGAAAAGCATAGATGCCTGCTTCCCCCTCGGGAGTCACCTCTTCGCACTCACTGAAAGAGAACTGTTCGCCGAATTTAGGGTGCACGACAAGACGGCCGCGCATGTGATATGCGCCGCCTTCTCTCACAGTCATCATATTGCCGACTACCGTCAGTTCCTCGTCTTCGTCTGTCCTGAGTACCGCCACAGTATATCCGTTTACGTCATTGCGAAAGCGGATCCGGACTATAGTTCCCTTTTTTTCTATGAGCAAATCGCAGGTTATTTCTCCTCTCAGTCTTTCTTCGGCCTGTACAGTCTTCTGTTATGCAGCGTCCATACACGTTCGCTGAATTCTCCGGGCTGTGTCTTTTCGAGAGCATCCTCCATGTCATACATCTTTGCATCAAGATCATCAAGATGGTGCAGCAGCTCAGCCTCTGGGAACAGCGGCCTCTTCGGGCTGCCGTATTCCGGCTCGCAGTGATGCGCCAGGATCATGTGCTCGACCATGATCTTTTTTTCTTCAGGAAAGTCCAGCTCGCTCATCTGCCTGTCAAGCAGCTTTACGCCCTGGACGATGTGCCCCAGCATGTTCCCCTCAAAGGAATAACCCGGTGATATACCGTTCTCATCGGACTCGATCTCAGTCAGTTTTTCTATATCATGCAGGATCACGCCGCAAATGACCCAGTCTCTGTCCAGATTCGTATATATATCACAAAGAGCGATACCGCTCATCAGCATTCTCTTGATATGCCATAACAGTCCCGAACGCTCCGAATGATGATTTTTGGATGCTGCCGGATAATAGATCAGTTTTTCATGGTTTATATTCAGATTCAGCAGGCACAGTTCTCTGAGTTCCATATCGCTGATGGACCTGGCTTGCTCCGTAATATAAGCAAGCATTTCCTCCGGCGGTTCCGGTGCAGTTTTGATAAAATCTGCCAGTTCCCACGGATCCTCAGGATTTGCCATGCGGATCTTTGTGATCCTCAGCTGTTTCATCTGGTTCCATTCCGTAACCACTGCCTTTACCTTGATGAAATCACCCGGTTTGTATTTACTGAGCGTCTGATATTCTTCGTCAGATATATCCCACTTTTTCGCAGAGATCTCTCCGGTCCTGTCACCAAGCGTCAGATCAAGATATGCCTTCCTGTTGGATCCGGTCTTTATTGCTATCTGCTTTATCATGAAAAATCCGATAAAATCGTCATTTGTCATAAGATCAGCTATGAATCTGTCTTTCATATCGTTATATTTTCCCTTTCTGCATTTTCGGCCATCCTGACCGGATTATATTATATACCAAAGGCAATTCATTTAGTTAAACATTTTGTGACAATCTTCACTAATTATTGACAATGGTATATAATGATTGCTGATATTTACCAATGGATCACGACCATTTACAAATCGATCTGCCGCGAACGAATGAAGTCTGAGCTGTAACTGCCGGACTCAGGCCGCCCGGGGAAAGATTTTACGAAAGAAAGGAAAGATAAACATGACGAAAGCAAATCTCGGACTTATCCGTGCCGGGGCTGCAAGCCCGGCGATCAAAGTGGCAGATCCCGCTGCCAATGCGGACAATATCATTGCAATAATCAGAAAAGCCGCCGCCGATAATACAGGACTGCTTGTATTGCCTCAGCTGACACTGACCGGCAGCACTTGCGGAGACCTGTTCTTCCAGGACATACTGTACCGGGCTCAGCTGGCTGCTCTCGAAAAAATAACGGCATCAACAAAAGATATCAGAACAGCTGTAGTTTTAGGCTGCTATATCAGACTGGACAACCGCCTGGTCGACTGTGCCGTCCTCATTCAAAGCGGCAATATCCTGGGGGTCGTTCCAAAAGCAGCTGCAGATGAAAGGCACTTTGCAGGTGCAGCGGAAATTCCTGAAGGTATCGGGTGCATACGTCTGTTTGGCAAAACGATCCCGTTCGGCAGCCTCATATTCGAAGACGAGGATTCCGGCGTCGACATAGGGATCGAGATAGGTTCAGATATTGAATTACCGCTGGAGCCCGGCAGCTTACTGGCTCTTTCCGGGGCTGATATCATCGCATGCCCCGCAGCAGATCCTGAGATCGTTGAAAGCGCTGCTTATCGCAGAAAGACCGTCACATCAGTCAGCAGCAGAAATACCTGCGCATATGTATATGCCGGATCCGGAACAGGCGAATCAACTGCGGATATGCTGTTCTCAGGGCACTGTCTTATAGCCGAGGACGGAAAACCGCTGGTAGAAAGCAGCCGCCTGGAAAGAGAGAACCAGATCACATATACAGAAATAGACTTTGGAAAAATCAATTATGAAAGGCTTCATCACGGTTCATTCCGCAGATCAGCGGCTAATGCAAAATCACAGCTGCTGATGGCTGCAGAGCCTTCCCGCATCAAACTGATGCCGCTGCCTCTCATCACGGCAGACTCAAATCTTTTCAGACGCTACAGCCCGACACCGTTCATTCCGGACAGCCAGACTGCGATCAATGAACACGCAGCAGAGATATACAGCATACAGACAAACGCTCTGGCAAAGAGACTGTCTGATATCAATGCCAAAACAGCTGTCATCGGTATTTCAGGAGGACTCGATTCCACACTGGCACTGCTGGTAACGGCGGGCGCAATGAAGCTGATGGGAAGACCTGCCTCAGATATCGTTGCCGTGACGATGCCCGGCTTTGGAACAACGGATCATACATATAACAACGCACTGACACTCATGAAAAAACTTGGCTGCGACGTAAGGGAGATCTCGATCGCAGCATCTGTCCGTCAGCACTTTGCAGATATAGGTCATAATGAACAGGACCGCGACGTCACATATGAAAACAGCCAGGCACGCGAAAGAACGCAGATCCTCATGGATATAGCAAACCAGGAAAACGGCATCGTCGTCGGAACGGGCGACCTCTCTGAGGCGGCTCTGGGCTGGTGCACATACAACGGTGACCATATGTCCATGTACAATGTGAACTGCGGAGTGCCAAAGACACTGCTCCGCCACGTGGTGAGATGGATCAGGGACAATCACTCGACAGATCAGGAGATGGCTGATACGCTCCAGAGCATCCTGGACACGCCGATCTCCCCTGAGCTGCTGCCGCCTGATGAAACAGGAAATATCGCACAAAAAACAGAAGAAAATGTCGGCCCGTACGAGCTCAATGATTTCTTCCTCTACTATACACTGCGTTATGGCATGAGCCCCGAAAAGCTGGCATTCATCGCAGAGCGCGCCTTCACCGGGACATTTGACAAAGACACCATAGACAAATGGCTGAAGATATTCTATCGCAGATTCTTTACCCAGCAGTTCAAACGCAACTGCGTGCCGGATGGTCCAAAGGTCGGTACTGTCGGGCTTTCGCCGAGAGGTGACTGGCAGATGCCGTCAGATGCATCGTTCCGTCCCTGGATAGGTTAAAAAAAATGACCGCTGATGATCAGACAAAAGCCTGAAGGTCAGTGGTCTTTTTTGTGTTTATTTTTTGCCGGGATCAAATCAGGATAGTAACGCCGTGGGTTACCAGCAGTACGATGACTCCGGCTGTTATGACTCCCAGAGCGATGATGGGAAGGGCATTTCTCATCCTGATATCCAGGACCGAAGCTACCAGAGCGCCTGTCCATGCGCCTGTCCCCGGCAGAGGGATGGCAACGAGGATGAACAGCCCCAGATTCCTGTATTTCATGACCTTTTCACCCTTCAGATGCGCACGCGACTCAAGACGCTCAACGACGCCTCTTGTTTTATCGTACGTCTTCAGCCAGTCAAAGATCCTTCTCAGCAACAGTATGATGAACGGTATCGGTATCATATTACCAATGAATGCCGCAGCAAAAGCCTGCCAGTACGGCAGACCAAATCCGACTCCGTACGGGATCCCTCCGCGCAGCTCGATCACAGGCACCATAGATATGATAATGGTGGCAGCCCATCGTCCTAATGTAGTTGTCGTCATCCAGCTAAGCATTTTCGTCGACCTTCATCATTATCGCGCATTCTATCCTCTTGCGGTGCAGTTTGCATCCGAGTTCATAGACACCTGTCACGCTGCCCGTGCTGTGATAAGCATTCGCAGCACAGCCTCCGCTGCAGTACAGTCTGGCAAAACAATCCCTGCACTCTTCGTGTGAATATACATTGCATCCTGTGAACAGTTCTCTGACCTCCGGTCTTGTGATACCGGAGAAAATATTACCCATGATAAAATCTTTTTCGCCAACGAACTGGTGACATGGATATATGTCTCCTTCGGGAGTCACGGCCATGTACTCAGTCCCTACACCGCAGCCCGAGATCCTCTTGGCGATACACGGACCACCTTCGAGATCTATCGAGTAATGATAGAACGAAAAACCGTTTCCGTCATTTCTTCTTTTGATCATTTCCAGTGCCAGCAGTTCATACTGCTCGCACAGCACGTCAGCATCCTCTTCATGGAGTGCATAGGGTGCATCAGAAGGAGCCACCACAGGTTCGATGGACAGCTCTTTAAATCCCAGGTCGGCCATATGACACAGATCCTTTGTGAATTCAAGGTTGTTGTGCGTATATGTTCCCCGCATATAATACTCGCCTTCTCTGGCCTCAACAAATTTTTTGAATTTATCAATGATGAGATCATATGTGCCTGCGCCATCTTTAGTGCGGCGCATACGGTCATTTGTCTCTTTTCTCCCGTCCAGCGATATTACAACATTGCTCATTTCACGATTGCAGAATTCTATGACTTCATCATCGATCAGAAGACCGTTCGTTGTGATCGTGAACCTGAAATTCTTGCCCGCTTCTTTTTCGATCGATCTGCCATACGAAACCAGCTGCTTTACGACATCCCAATTCAGCAGAGGCTCACCGCCGAAAAAGTCTACTTCAAGATTCGTTCTTCCGGGGGAGTTGGCCACAAGATAATCGATCGCTGCCTTTCCCGTTTCAAATGACATCAGTCCTGCCGTTCCGTGATACTCACCCTTTCCGGCAAAACAGTATTCACAGTCCATATTACATGCGTGAGCCACATGCAGGCACATCGCCTTCAGGACCGAATTACGGCCTTTCAGTTCTTCGGCCATCGGCATGAAAACATCTTCAGAAAAGAGCTGCCCGCTATCCGACAATTCAAAAATATCCTCCATGATATCGTCAATATCAGTATAAAGCTCTCTGCTGAAATATTGCTTAACTCTGCTGACAAGTTCAGCCCGCTGTGCATCGTCCTGCGGCAGCAGGCCTTCAGCATCATTCAGTTCATTGCGCAGAAATTCCAGCACCTGATATGTTTCATCATCTACTTCATGGATCGCACCGCTGTTCACATCCATGACTATATTATATCCGTTTAGTTTGTATAAATGTATCATTTGCTTTTCTCAGTTTATATTACATCAAAATTGCCGCCACAGGCGACAATTTCTTTTTTCATCTTGCATAAATAAAACACGGCAAACAGATCTGTTCCGTCATCCTTTGCATTCCGTTTATTTAGCTTTTTTCTGTTCGCACTTCTGATTAGCTACGCTGCAGGAAGTCTTGCTGGCTGACTGACATGAAGTCTGGCATTCGCCGCATCCTGCGCCTTTGATATCACATGCGAGATTTCTTGTTGCTATTGTTTTGATTCTTTTCATGATGTCCTCCATATGTTCTTACTAACAGTTATATTAACATATTTGCTTATTTTTGTACAGACAGTGATTTTCTGACCGAATCAGGCATGTCAGCGATATCTATGACATCTCCATGTCTGACCGGAGCGTTCTCAAGATCTTTCAGGCATGCCGGCACACGAACGCCTGTCTTTTCCTCCAGAGCGCTTACCGCATCGAATTCACTTTCGCACTTTTCCATGCCCAGCGAAGATGTGACACTGCCCGCGAATTTATACGCGCTGGCAGTGCTGGCGATCAGAGTCGGCGTCTCGTCACCGGTCTTTTGTCTGTAGTCTTCATATACTTTATAAGCGACTGCAGTATGAGTATCCATAAGATAGCCGTTTTCTTCATACATCTTTCCGATCGTCGCGTTCGTCTCACTCACATCGGCAAATCCGCCGTAAAAACTTCCAAGACCTTCCCTGATCTTCTCGGATACCGTATATTTTCCTTCACTCTCAAGGCCATTCATCAGAGCCCGTACTTCATCAGCATTTCCGCCTGCCAGATGATACAGCAGTCTTTCCAGATTGCTGGATATCAGTATATCCATAGACGGGGAATTGGTCATATAGAATTCGCGGTTTTTGTCATATGTTCCTGTTGAGATAAAGTCCGTGAGAACCTTGTTTTTATTGGAAGCGCAGATGAATGTCCTGACCGGAATACCCATGAGTTTTGAATAATAAGCAGCCAGTATATTCCCGAAGTTTCCTGTCGGGACGACCACATTCACCTGGTCGCCGTCGCTTATCACACCCTGCTCTATCAGCTTGATGTATCCGTATACATAATACGCCACCTGCGGGACCAGTCGTCCGATGTTGATCGAATTCGCCGATGACAATTTGACACCTTTGTCAGCCAGTTCAGCAGCTATGGCATCATCTTCGAAGATGTTTTTCACACCTGTCTGTGTATCGTCGAAATTACCGTTTACTGCGAACACATGGACATTTTTCCCCTTTTGGCTGACCATCTGTCTTTCCTGGACGGCACTGACACCCTTGTTCGGGAAGAAAACTATGATCTCCGTTCCCGGAACATCTGCGAATCCTTCTAAAGCGGCTTTACCTGTATCGCCTGAAGTCGCAGTCAGTATACATATTTTTTTGTCTTCATTTTCTTTTTTCAGTGCTGTAGTCAGAAGGTAAGGCAGGATCGAAAGTGCCATATCCTTAAAGGCCGCTGTTCTGCCGTGATACAGTTCCAGAAAGCTGGCATCACCGGCTGTAACAACAGGGACGACATCTTCAGCTTCGAATTTATCTGTATAAGCTCCATCGATACAGTACTTTATCTCTTCATTTGTATAATCATCAAAAAATGCTCCGATGACTGCAGCCGCGATCTCTTTATAGGTCTTACCTGTCATATCACCGGGTTTGAAGGGCAGTACCGGTATTATATCCGGAACATACAGTCCTCTGTCTTCAGCCATTCCGGCGATCACCGCCTGTGCTCCGCTCTTGATATTGCTGCTCCCTCTTGTGCTCATGTATTTTATCATTTTGATTCTCTCTTTCTTTGTTCAGGCAAAACTTTTTGCTGTTCTCTGAATATGCTGTTTCTTTTGTGTGTGCTACGGTAAATAATATAACCGGAGAAACCGATTTACAACCTTTTTTTCATAAGTCATCATCATTCAATGCTCTGTTATTATCGCGCATATTGAGGTATAATAATTATCAGAAAATTCAACACACTTATTCAGATATCCAATTGAAGATTAAGAACCGGAGGTCAGATAATGAACGATAATCTTGTGATCAGACATGCAACTGTTGCAGATATGCCTGGTATACGGGCGCTGCTGAAAAAATATCACCGCGATACTATCTCAGACAAAGATCGCCCGGGCGGTTTTGTGACGACTGCCATAACGGATGAACAACTGACTGATCTGATCGAAAAAGAAAACGGGGTAATGATCATCGTGCGTCCTCAAGCTGCTCCTTCACCTGACGAGGTCCTCGCATTCTGCTTTGCCGCGCCATGGGAATTCTGGAAGAGCTGGCCCCTGTTTGCTTATATGATCGAGATCCTGCCGGAATATGAATTCGAAGGAAAAAATGTTGTCGTTGAAGACACCTATCAGTACGGCCCGATATGTGTCGATACATCTATCAGAGGGACCGGTGCGTTTGCCGATCTTTTCTATGCGTCACTTAAGGACTTTAAAGACAGATTTCCGGTAATGATCACCTTTGTAAACAGCATAAACGGGCGCTCAGAGAACGCCCATAATAATAAAGCTCATATGCAGACTATCGGTACGTTCGACTTTAACGATAACCATTACCTGATGATGGCGATCAGAACGGATCACGAGAAATAGCATCCAGTTCACTATTTCTGAAACGATCACGAAACAAAGATGCTCCCCTTCGTTTTATACAGGAGAGCATCTGTTTTATCATTTTTTAGTAAGCGTTCATAAATTCACGGCCGCTTATTTCATGAAAAACCTGATCAGGTTTTCTTTATTTTCTGTGTATGGCCTGTACCTGATCGGCAGATCCAAAAGGAAACTGTTCTTCATGATGCTGCGGTAATGAGTAAATGTATCAAAGCTCGCCCTGCCGTGATAACACCCCATGCCGCTGCCGCCTGTGCCTCCGAAAGGCATATGCGGCGTTGCCAGATGAACGATGGTATCATTGATACATCCTCCTCCGAATGAACATGTTTCGAGGATGCGTTTTTGCGTTTGCTTGTTTCTGGTAAACAGATACAGGGCCAGTGGCTTTTCGTTTGCCTGAATATGCTCGATGCAAGTTTCCAGATCTTTGTATACAAGCATCGGCAGAACAGGTCCGAATATTTCTTCCTGCATCACAGGATCACTGATATTAACATCTTCCAGCAACGTGGGTTCAATGAATCTGCGTTCATCATCAAATCCGCCGCCGATAACAGCACGTCCGCAGCCGAGCAGTCTCTTTACGCGTTCATAATGTTTGTCATTGATGATAACGTTCATATCACTCATATCACCATCCGGGAAGAATTCTTCAAGAGCCTTTCCGTACTCATAGATAAAGTTCTCCTTCACATCTCTGTGTATGAACATGTAGTCAGGTTCAACACATGTCTGCCCTGCGTTGAGCACTTTTCCGAACGCTATCCTCCTGGCCGCGATCTTAATATCTGCAGTATCATCAACGATCACAGGACTCTTTCCGCCAAGTTCCAGCGTGACCGGTGTCAGATGTTTCGAAGCTGCCTCCATTACTGTATGTCCCACAGCCGGACTGCCTGTAAAGAAAATATGATCAAACTTTTCTTCCAGCAATGCACTGTTTTCTTCTCTTCCGCCTTCAACGACTGCAATGTATCTTTCATTGAACGTCTCACCAATGATCTTTGCGATTACAGAACTTACGGCCGGAGCATAAGCTGATGGTTTTACAACTGCAGTACATCCTGCAGATATAGCTCCGATCAGCGGCATCAGGCAAAGCTGCAGCGGATAATTCCAGGGAGCCATTATCAGCACACGTCCCAGAGGCTCAGGTGATCTGAATGATACAGCAGGAAACTGTGTCAGTGGGGTGCGGACTCTCTTGTTTCTCATCCATCCGTCTATGTGTTTCAGATGATACCTGATCTCATCCAGCACCAGACCCGTCTCAGTCATGTAGACCTCCATTGGCGCCTTGTTCATATCCTGCATCATTGCGTCGTTTATTGCCCCTTCATTATTCCTTATCGCGGCCGCCAGCTCTTTGAGCATTGTTTTCCGGAACTTTACCGGACGGGTCGAGCCTGTCTTGAAAAAAGCCTTTTGTTCTTCGATTATCTGTTTGATTTCCATATTGTGATCTTTCCTTTACTGTATCATGAACGAATCAGATTATACCCTTCGGCCTCAAATGTCTCACGCAGCTTCTGCGACTGAGCTGCATCCTTCATTTCAAGTTCGAATGTGACATAAGCTCTGTTTATTGATATATTAGAAGCTCCTCTGTCGTGAATTACCTCGAGGATATTGCCGCCGCATTCACTGACGATCTGGCATGCTCTTGCCAGTCTTCCGTGCGTATCGTCCATCTCAAGTGTAACAGCGATCTTGCGGTCTTCCATCATCAGACCTCTGGTGATAACGCGCGAAAGTATATTGACATCGATGTTGCCGCCGCTGATGACACAGGCAACATTCTTGCCTTCTATCGGAAGCTTGTCGAACATAGCAGCTGCAACAGATACTGCGCCTGCACCCTCTGCGACCAGTTTCTGTTTTTCGATCAGCTTCAGGATGGCAGCTGCGATCTCATCTTCTGATACAGTGAACATGCCGTCAACCTTTTCTTTGATTATCTCAAATGTCAGATCGCCCGGATTTTTTACCTGGATACCGTCTGCGAATGTGCTGACTTTATCCGTCATGATTTTTTTACCTTCTTTATATGATCTTACGATCGCATTTGCGCCGATTGCCTGCACGCCATAGACTTTACATTCAGGTTTGATCGCCTTTACTGCTGTTGCAATTCCTGCCAGCAGTCCGCCTCCGCCTGCCGGAACTACTATAGCATCTATATCCGGATTCTGCTCCAGTATCTCGACACCGATCGTACCCTGTCCTGCAATGACCAGCGGATCATCAAACGGCAGGATCATCGTGTATCCTTTTTCAGCCTGAAGTCTTTCAGCCTCGTCATGAGCATCATCATATGTGCTGGGAACCAGCACTACCTCAGCGCCATAGCTTTCTGTTGCCTGCACTTTGCTGATAGGCGCAACATCCGGCATACAGATGATAGATCTGCATCCTGCACGCTGCGCTGCCAGTGCCACACCCTGTGCATGGTTTCCCGCGCTGCATGCGATAAGTCCCTTGGCTTTCTCTTCATCAGTCAGTGCATTGATCTTGTTATACGCGCCTCTCAGTTTGAAACTGCCTGTAAGCTGCAGATTTTCTGTTTTCAGGAACACCTGATTCCGCCCTGACAGTGCAGGCGAATATATCAAGTCTGTCTTTCGTGCTACTCCATCCAGCACTTCTCTTGCTTTTCTGACATCATCAATCGTTACAGCCATATTA
>CADCRD010000017.1 GCA_902803725.1 uncultured Eubacteriales bacterium | reverse complement strand
TTGGAGTATTGGCCGGAGCGGTTCTGACAGCGATCATTCAATCAAGCTCTGCTTCTGTTGGAATATTACAGGCTCTTGCTTCCACCGGTGCAATTACATATGGTGCTGCGATCCCGATCATTATGGGACAGAACATCGGAACCTGTGTTACAACCATTATTTCGGCTGTAGGTACAAACAAAAATGCTAAGAGAGCGGCGTTGGTTCATTTAAGCTTTAATGTGGTAGGAACAGTTGCATGGTTGACCGTATTCTGTATTTTGAAAGCTGCCATGGTTCCTGTCATACTTGGAGAGTCGGCAAGTATGGTGGGAATAGCATTGTGTCATTCGGTTTTCAATATTCTGTGTACAGTTTTGATGCTCCCGCTTGCGGGTGTGCTTGAAACAATTGTCAGAAAAATGATTCCGGATAATGAAGTGATCGAACAAACAGAAGAGTTGGATGAACGTTTGCTTGGGAGCCCTTCTCTCGCGCTGGAAAGATGCGGGCAGGTGCTGGATACAATGGCATGTAAAGCGGTCGCTGCTATGAAGATTAGCATGGATTCTGTCAACAAGTATGATGAGGAAAGTGCTTTATTGATCCGGAAGGCCGAAGATGAAACGGATCATCTGGAGGATGTTCTGGGTACTTATCTGATAAAGCTGACTTCTACACAGCTGGGAGAAAAAGAAAGTGCAAAAGCGACTGAGTATATGAAGATGATAGGTGATTATGAACGTATTGCGGATCATGCGGTGAATATTCTGGAGTCGGCAGAAGAGTTGCACCAAAAGGGAATTGTGTTTTCGGGGCAGGCGCAAAAGGAATACGACCTGCTATCAGATGCTGTTAAGGAAATACTGGATCTTTCATATTCTGCTTTCAGGGATACAGATCTGATATCTGCCCGAAAGACAGAACCATTAGAGCAGATCGTAGATGAGCTGAAGGAAACGCTCCGCACCCGGCACATATTACGTCTGCAAAAGGGAGATTGTTCAGTAGATGCCGGGTTTGTCTGGTCGGATCTATTGACAAACTTAGAGCGGGTTGCCGATCACTGTTCAAATGTTTCAGGATGTGTACTTGAAATATCCGGATACACCATGAATATACATCAGAACCAGAGATTGCTCCGCACCAATGGAGAGGATTATGCACAAGAGCTTCAGGAATTAAGGGAAAAATATTTAATATGAACTCGATCGAGAGAAGATTTTCGGTCATACCAATAGCTACAATAATCATAAGAAACTAAACGCTTACTCTCCAATTCATCGTCTGATAATGATATAATGGTCCCGGAGGATAAGAATATGATATCAGGTCACAGGCTTTCCAAAGGAGACTATGATCACCGTCATCTGAACACTGATGAGATATGGCAGGAGTTATCGATCCTGTTCTCTTCGCGCTCCAGAAATTCAGCCAGCTATAAATACGGCTTTTTCAAATCCATTCTGGACAACCTGTATAACGTTGATGATGACATGAAACTGACATTCGATCAGCTCTTCGGAAAGTTTGCTGAGATCTACTGGAATCTCGTGACAAAATACAGGATCGCACAGATGCCTGCCGGCAAGAGCGCAGCCGTTGTAACAGTGATAAACGACTTCGTCCAAAAGAACAATATAATGGCAGGCATACCGTTCGAAAGTCTCACAGACGACCAGAAGATAACTCTCCAGACCAAAGTCAAAAACAAATGCAAGCAAAACGTAGTCGGTGCACTGTACGGCGATACCGGCTGCATTTTCTATGCTTTTGATAAGAAAGAAGAGTGGATCCGCATCAATCCGCAGGTCTATTCCTACGTATGTAAGCGAAAAACAGCGCTCGAAAAACTTAACTATTACGAATGGGCAAAGTATCTCGAAAAAGTTAACACGGAAGAGACTACGGTAAACCTGCTGAGCAAACTGGACGAGAGTTCAAAACGCAGCAATCTGTCAGTCTACCGACAGATCCTCTTCGACGAATTCGAATCCAGACAGTGCTTTTACTGCGGCAGACCGCTTCGTGAAGACGGAATACAAGTGGATCACTTCATCCCGTGGGCGTTCATCAAGGATGACAAACTCTGGAACATGGTGCTCTCTTGCCGCAACTGCAACAACAAAAAACGCGACAAACTCGCACCTGACATCTACCTGCGAAAACTGGTGACAAGAAACAAGGACATCCAGATGCATTACTACAAAGAGGGCATAAGAAAGTTCTCTCAATCAATCGACCTGCGCGGCAGTGAGGAGATGAAAAATTACCGCCCAGGTGGCCTTATGCAGATATACACATACGCCAGAGAAAACGGTTATAACGAGATTTGGACACCATAATTATGAACAGTACTATTGATTATTACAATAATAATGCAGAAGAATACTATGAACAGACAGTAAACGTTTGCTTTCAGGAACTGTATTATCGCTTTCTGAAATACATTCCGGAAGGCGGCCGCATCATGGATGCCGGCTGTGGCAGCGGACGCGATGCAGCCGCTTTCTGCCGGCTGGGTTACCGCGCAGAAGGGATCGATGCTTCGGAAAAGCTGGCTGACCTGGCACGTAAGAACCATGGCATCAGCGTAAGCGTCTGCAGCATTGAAGACTGGACAGCAGCAGAACCATTTGACGGAATATGGTGCTGCGCTGTGCTTCTGCATCTCACTGACCGGCAGATCACCCGTTTTTTCGCAAATCTCAGATACAATCTGAGACCCGGCGGCGCACTTTTCATTTCAGTCAAGACAGGCATCGAAACCGGATACGATGACAAAGGCCGCTATATGCGAAACTTCACCGAAGCAGATATCCGTACTTTCATCGAAAAAGCAAATATATCGGGCAACGGGCCGGAGATAAAAAAAATATGGTATACAGAGGACAGCACAGGGAGAGATGTGAGGTGGATGAATATTATTGCGAGGATGGATGGAGTAAACGTTTAATAGC
>CADCRD010000016.1 GCA_902803725.1 uncultured Eubacteriales bacterium | reverse complement strand
TGTTCCGATATTCCTGATCAGCGACATGATGATAAAAAGAATGGTAAAAGTACATATTATAAATACAGAGTACTTTGTGAGCTTTTTATCTTCAAAAAAATCCTTTACTCTGCTGTTAAAATTGTCGCTGTTTTTCCGCATGTGATCCTCCGTGATCAGAATAAGCCTATTTGTCTTGCTGTTGTAAAATATTGCAGCAGTCAGTTGATACTCTGATGAAATAGAGTATATATCAGAAATGAGGAATTATCAATATTGGCATGGCGCCGGACACTTTTCTCTGATGGAGCGGATGCTGTAAGGGGGTGATATTATGTCTGCTTGTTCATTAAATATAACAATGTATCAAGTGAAGTTGTTTCAGACGAAGTATGCAAATGCTTAGTCTGTTTTTTTTCATGGCAAAGAGGGAAAAAATTTTATTATTCGAATTCCGCCAGCTGTCATTACATTATTGCATAATAGTATTCATAATTTTGTTTGCCGGAAGAAGTGACAATTGAGAGCCCTGAACCTATGAGCCGGATATAGTACAGAGTATTGTTTTGTGATAGTATGTTATCGAAAAAATGAAATGATGAATATGAAAGGAACGTTTTATGACGGTAAAAAATGATCCAAAAGTCAAAAAAAGGGAAGTCATCGTGATCGGGCACCAGAATCCGGATACAGATTCGATCTGCTCAGCGATAGCTTATGCCAAACTGAAAAAACAGACCGAAGGATCTCACTTCACAGCTTGCCGGACAGGCGAGATGAGCCGCGAGACCCGGTTCGTCCTTGATCGCTTCAGGGTAAAGGCCCCGCGTCTTTGTACGGATGTATTTGCTGAAGTTCAGGACATCGATATAAGACCGGTTAAGGGAGTTTCGGGAGACACTTCTATGAGGCGGGCCTGGGAAATAATGCGTGATATTGACGCAGAAACTCTGCCGGTCATATCCGAAAATGAAAAACTGCTGGGACTCAGCACTTTGGGTGATCTGGCCAAGGCGCATATGGACAGTGTGAATCCATATGCTGTGTCCGCGGCGAAGACACCGTTAAAAAATATAGTATCTGTTCTGGATGCCACAGTAGTATGCGGAGATATTTCCGGATGTTTTGAAAGAGGCAAGGTCATTGTGGGAGCGGCAAGTCCCGAATTGATGGAAACAAAAATCGACAAAGGGGATATAGTTATTGTGGGCAACAGGTATGAAGCGCAGTTGTGTGCCATTGAGATGGACGCATTGATGATCATCGTTTGCATGGGAGCAACGGTCGCGCGAAGTATCGTAAAACTTGCAGAGGAAAAAGGGTGTATCCTGCTCACGACACCATTCGATTCCTTTGCTGCTTCGAATCTTGTTATGCAGAGCATTCCGATAGAAGCCAATATGACGAAGATTGATAAGCTTCTCAAATTCCTTCCGACCTCACCTCTGGAAGATGTGCGGGAAACTATGGGAAAAGTGAGGCACAGATATTTCCCGATCTGCAGTGCGTCAGGAAAATACAAGGGTTTGATAAGCCGCAGGAATCTGCTGAATCTGCACAAAAAGCAGCTTATACTAGTCGATCACAATGAAGGGAGCCAGTGCGTCCAGGGATGGGAGGAAGCTGAGATCCTGGCAATAATCGACCATCACAGGATAGGGACACTCCAGACAGATTCGCCGATATTATTTTTGAATCGTCCTGTTGGGTGCACCGCAACTATTGTTTTTCAGCTTTATCGCGATGCTGATCTGATGCCGGATAAGAAGATCGCGGGATTGCTCCTGTCTGCAATATTGTCGGACACTCTTGTGTTCCGTTCTCCGACATGTACGGGAACAGACCGGGACGCGGCGGGAAAACTGGCTGAGATAGCCGGAATCGATATCTATAAATATGCTGAGGAAATGTTCGCGGCGGCCGAAGATCTGACCGGAGAAACAGCGGAGCAGGTGTTCTTTGAGGATTTTAAGGAATTCACGCAGGATGATATTACATTCGGAGTGGGTCAGGGAAGCTATATGAGCGAACAGAACCTGAAAAAGGCAACTGAGATTCTGATGGAGTACGCGCCAGAGGCTCTTAAAAAGACGGGTTATGACATGATATACTTCATGGTGACGAGTATCAATGCTGAGTCGTGTACTTTGATTTGCTGCGGCGAAGGAGCAGATACTCTTGCTGAAGAGGCCTTTGGTGTAAGCGCCTGCGGCGGGACAGTTTATCTTCCGGGTATTGTCAGCAGGAAAAAACAGCTCGTCCCGGTCTTGCTGAACTCGATGAAAAAAATGTAGAAAACTATTATAGGTGAAATGCTGTTCAGAAGGAATATAAGTAACCGTTTATTTGCGCTGGTTATCAATATGGGATATTATTAAATACATGGGAAAGAACAGCGAAGGAAGAAAAATACCGGAACTTCTTGCTCCTGCAGGAGGAATGAATGAACTGAAGGCAGCGGTGAGTGCCGGAGCGGATGCCGTGTATCTTGGCGGCAGGCTTTTCAATGCACGGATGAACGCCGGCAATTTTGATGACGAAGAGATGAAGGAAGCAGTTCTTTATGCGCATCTGCGCGGGGTTAAGGTCTACGTTACAATGAATACTCTGCTGTATGACGATGAACTGGCAGCAGCCGTGCGTTATGC
>CADCRD010000015.1 GCA_902803725.1 uncultured Eubacteriales bacterium | reverse complement strand
GAACATCTCCATTATCTTGCCCACTGATGCTCCGTAGTTCTTTGCGAAGTTTACACGCTTGCCTATTGTTTTGCGGTAATGTTTAAAATCAGGATCTGTCTTTGAATAGCCTGCAGCTTCTGTCGTTGCTGCGTGGACATCTGTCGGTGTCCAGCGTTCATTGGATTCATCTGTGAACCATTCATCATCCCAGTGTTTAATATGCTCGTGATTTCTGAAATCAAATTTCGTTCCATCAGCTTTGTGGCATTTATATGGCATATACGCTCTGCACATATTGAGATCCGGGTGCCCGACCAGAATCGTATATATCGCCTGGAATCTTAATTCTATTTGTGAATAGTCAAGATATAAAAGACCTCTGCAGTCTGGAGGAACCATTACGAGCTTCCTGGGATGGAACAGTTCATTTCCATCTTTGTCGATTATTGCTTCTTTGGGGAATTGCTGAAAGTCTGAAGTAACTCTTCCTGATACGGTACCTACTGAATGTATTGTTGTATATAATCTGTCGCTTCGCTTCAGTTCTTTTTGGAATCTGATTATGTATGTCGAATACCATTTCTCCAGCGTTCTCAGTTCTGACAAGATGTCAATAAACTTTATCGCCGGGTTGTCCGGATCATTTCTTATCAGATTACTTTTTACCGTTTCCAGCTCTGAGTTATTTGTGCTTGTTATTTCTAGCTTAAATTTCTCCTGGAGTATTCGCTTGATCTCTGCGTGCTGTCCTACTTTAAGCTGGCAGCCTGCGAGTTCAGCGAATTCTTTGCGTCTGGATATTGTATATTCTTTCATATGCTTGCGGCAGGATTCGAGGTATTCTTTGTCTGCCAGGAATCCTGTCCGCTCCATACTCAACAGAGGAAATATAAGTTTGTTTTCCAGTTCCACAGCCTTCATGTTTTGTCTGTATTCAACGACTGGCTTTACCTTTTCATATATCTCCAGAGTATATACAATGTCCAGATGCGCGTATCGGTATAGCGTTTCTTTATTTAAGTCAGAATACCTTATCATATCCGACTCAACAATTGACGTTACCTTGTCTTGCAGATATTTAGGAAGTGATGCTTTCCACTCGAAGTATGCCGGCTTTAAGTTATCCGGTAAATCCTCCGCGTCAAAGAGCGGGTCTTTAAAGAGCTCCTGGATCGTTTTAAGGGTAACATTCAACTGCTGCTTTAGTTTTATGTTATATTCTTTTGCTATATTCGACCTTTGCGATGCCAGGAGCTTTTCATGATACTTTGCTGACCCGTCTACATATCTTGCTGCGTAGTCTTTGAGACTTAACGGCGGGCCTCCTTCGTTGGTGTGCAGGGAATCACTTCCCCATCTTATATAAAACTGTGTGTCACTCAGGTTCTCTGTGTCATATTCAATGCCAATGTTCTTCAGCATATGCAGATCGAACTTGACATTATGCCCTAAGTAGACATCACAAGTTTTAGCTATTTCCAGCCATTCTCTTATTATCCTTTTGGCATCTTTATTATACCTCAAGTCAACAAGAAATGTATAACCTTTATCGTTATTAGGGTGCAAGAATCCGAATTGGAATATAAACGGTTTATCAAGTACGATATGTAATCCTGTCGTTTCAGTATCGAATGCGGCTACTTTGGGCCGCAAGGCAGCGATTCCATTCTTAATTTCGTTCCAACTCTCAATGGAGTCCAGTTCCTTTGAGATCCATTTTCGTTGCATCATAGTGTTACCTCTCCTACTCTTGGGACAAATGAATTTTTGTTTATTTGAGATACACCTATTCTGAAACGTTCTGTAGGAATTATATCGTACCCTGAAAACCTTACAAACAAACCTTTGGTCAAGGTGTTCAGCGCCTTATTCAGGTCGTCCATAGACATACCTGTGGCGGCTTGTAATACTGTTTTCGAAGCAGCTGCTGTCTGCTCCAGCTGTAATATAAGCATAGGATTCTTATCATAGACATCTTGCAGTAGCCTCACGCCATCAGCATCTATTGATGAATACTGACGTTCATGGTCTACGTATTCCTTAAGCTTGAATGTGGAATTATCGTAGATGCTTTTATAAAATGTTACAGCATAATCAACACACTCCTTTGTGACGATTATATTTTCGTAAGTTTCGTCTGTTGAAACAGTATAACCTGCTATTGATATTGCCAATCTTGCAATCTTTTTCCAGGCTTCTGTTCCAAATATTTTAATGTGGCAGTCATACAGTTCATTAAGCTCATTAGCCTGCTGAACTATATATTCTTTTACATCATCAGGGATAACTATTTGTTCGGGGGTACGCGACCAAATCCATCTTATTCTGGAGCGATATACCTCCTGCGGGAGGGGCTCCTCTGGCGTCCATAGCGGGTCTATATTGTTCGCTCCCTTGTCGGAGAGTATAACTATCATATCATACCTTGCGATGTCCTCAGCGGCTTCTACGAGCTCTGTGAGGATAGAAAATCCATTAGGGTACGATGCTATGGATTTTATCTGCCCTGATGTTTTAGGGTTAGTCAGAGTTATCATTCTTACCAGTGCCGGTAATGTCAATGTTCCTGATACTCTGGCTATACGTACTTCATTTGATGAGCGGATATCGGTTAATTCTGAGGACACCTGATGCGAGGATTTACCAAATTCTTCGAATATTATCAGACCTTTATGATTCTGTGGTATAACTCCTGCTCTAGTCTGGTATCCTGTCGCTGTTTTATTACTGCCTCCTACGAGGCCGGGGATGGTTGCTGAGTTTCCAGCCAGGGATACAATTGCGCCAAGTCCATAGGTTTGGCGCAAAGCACTTGCTGTTGAGCTTTTACCTATACGGGACTCTGATATTAACAGCAGATCCAGGTATCCTCTGACTGCTTTGAATGCTCCAAAATTAAATTGAAGCGCCGTATTAAATGCCAGATCTATTGATGCTATTAGTGTATCATTGCCGTTATAACCGAGAATGCCTTTTACTTTCTGAATAAGAGTTTCTACTTTTTCAGGTACAGTTCCGGGGATATCTTGTATAACTTTCAGATTACTTATGGTTTCAGGCGTTATTTTGAAATCTGACACACTGTCATCTGCCTGTTTAAAATCTGTTGCAATGCTTATGAGCTGCTGGCCTTTATACGGGTGCGGGACCAGTTTATGCGTTATCATGTATTTCTGACCTGATTCCAGCTTCTTGCCTATTGAGTAAACAACATACTCCATTGGCTGTCCATTGCTGTCATCTGTGGTCTCAAACAAGTCTGTAACATACGCTTTAAATATTGTTGTTCTTGCGAGCGTTTTTATAGTTACATACTTTTCTTTCTGCATGATATGCATAAGGTCTTTGAGATGTTCTTTTATCTTTTCTTCAGTAAAATTGTTGTCAATAAGGTGCAGAACATCTTTCAGGGTTCTTTCATTGAGTTCCCACTGTTTTATTTCTCCGACCATCATTGAATCATTTGGGCCGCCTGCTCTGAACTTTTCAGCAATAACTGATGTCGCACATGCAAAAGTGTCTTCTGAGACAGACACAACTTGTACATTTGTGCGAATCATTTTATTTATGTTTTCAGGTTTGCTGGCTTCAAGCAGGTTCATTATCGGGTACGCAGGTTCGTACTCGGGGTCAGCCTTCGGATCATAAAAATCAGTTTCTTCAATGTATTTTATCAGTTGCTGTTTTGTTCCATTATATTTTGTGAAGAAGTCAGTTATATCTTCATGTTCTTCTTTACAAATTTCATGGAACCTTGTGACTACTTTAATTTTGTCTGTATATCTGGACAAGAACTTTGCCAATCTGTTTGCCCCTGATATACCTGGGCCGTCGTTATCATAGACAATGGCAACCTTGCGGTCTTTGAAATAAGCTGGTTGTACAGGATGGGCTCCTTCCCCTCCTGTCAATGTAATTGCATTAAATCCATTAGAACGGGCTACTGCCATGTCTTTTTCTCCTGCGCATAACAGGGTCCATCTGTTTGGCGATGTTTCTTTCCAGATATCAAATGGTATTATTAATCCTGCGGTTGCACCTATTCTTGATTTCATTTTAGGCTTGTGTCCTGGATTATAAGTTCTGATATCCATCAGGTGTCCGTACATAAATACTGGGAATGCTATTTGGTCTTCCGTCAGGTCTGGGGTTGCGAGGTTCAGCTCTTCTATAACACTTTCGCTTATTCCAAGGTTTAACGCCCGTTCTTTGGAGGCTTGTGTTAGGCTCGTGGATTGCATCCACTCGCCAATATCCTCGTCACTCTGGAAACAACGCTGGATCTTTGACATTTCTTCGTAATTGCAGCCAAGGACTTCCATTATAAATTGAGCCTCATTATAACCTCTCCCGCACGCTTTGCAGTGAAACAGTTTTTCATTTGTATTCACATGCGCGGAGGCGTTGGTTTCCAGATATTGGAGTCCATTGGGCGTAGTGTGAGGGAAGGGGCAGCAAACCGCTGCCTCTCCCTCGAATTCATTTACTCCAAAGAACTCAGTCAGAAAGGACATTAATATTCGTCTGCGTAGGGCAGAGGCTCATCTCCCATGACAAACGGCAGCTCTTCATCTTCAGCTGTATCTTCTTCTATGGCACGATAGGGCTTTTCACCCGCTGCCAATCCGATAACCTTTATCGCGTTTCTGTCATTACCATTATTGTCTTTTGAGACTTCTATGTTGATCATTGCACGCTTGCCCGGGATGACCTTGGTCAGGTCTTTCAGTTCAAAGCGTGTGAGGTTCAAGCCCATTGCCTCTATAAGGCAACGCAGCTTATACAGGGGAATCGCTTTCTCCGATTCTGTCATGATGTCGAATACTGTTCCTGTGCGTTTTCCGTTTTCAAAAACGCCCCACTGGATGCTCAGATAATCTGGTTTTCTGGGGTCCTGCGGAGTACGCATTTCTGCTTTCATTATCTTAGCTTCGTATTCGCCTTCCGGCAGCGGTGCAAAGTCTGTTCCTATTGATGTGGGAAGTCTGTCAAAGTTTATCATTACTGTTCTCCTCCGTTTGCAAATTCGAGTGATACGAGCCTGTTGAATGTGGCGAGCGCATTATATAGGACTTTTGTTTTTTCTGAATACACTTTCTGGAGTCCATTCAGAACCTTGTCCAGCTGTTCGAGCTGTTTCTTCTGGTCTTCGATGATTTTTTTCTGCTGGTCTAGCTGTGCGGTCAGGGTCATTACTTCTGTTTCAAGATCTGCTTTTGTCTTTGCCATTTCTGTTCTCCTTAAATTGTTAATTGTATAAACAGCGGTTTAAGTGCGTCTAATGGAATGTCTTTCAGGGCAGACGCATCATATCCGGCCTGTTTCTTAAGTTCTTTCCAGATTGCTCTGGCACTTACATTTGAATCCAGGAATGCCGTTATTCCTTCGATATACTCCTGGCGCTGTTGCTCCAAGAGTTCTTCGGGGGAGCTTCCTTCTTCAAGATAATCTTTCAGCTGTTTGCATATACTGGGGGTGATATCATATTCTTCGTCTGTCTGGAAGATCGCGTAACGGGACTTTATTACTTTCACATGCGGGTATGTTATCTTTTTGCCCGTTACTCCGCCCGGGGATATCATGCGCAGAACCAGGTCTGGTTCATACTTCATGTCTGCCTGCATTATCTGCTGTTCACCGATGGAGACTATCTCGTTCTTTTTCTTTTCTTCGTTGTACTGATAGTCCATCTTTTCCTTTACTCTCAGCGTTGAGATGATGTGACACCTGTGATCTCTGAACAGCTCTGACAACAGCTGTTTCTCTTTGATTATTGTGTCATCTCCCCACGCAGCATAGGCGTCTTTCTGGTATCTTGCATTGTTCTTTTTCAGTTCTGCTACCATATCCAGGATGCCTCCTGAATAACTCCAGGCGTGTGTAAAGCTGTCCTGTATCAGGACTTCTGCTCCAGCTTCTATAGCTGCTTCTCTGAATGCCTGATAATT
>CADCRD010000014.1 GCA_902803725.1 uncultured Eubacteriales bacterium | reverse complement strand
GCTTACACGGGAGGGTATCGAGACCGGCATGATCTATCAGGGACTCAGGCGTACCAACATCATTGTCGCAGTGCTCGCCAAAGACTATGACCGTGCGATCAGAACGATCTACAAGGCTTTGGAAAAGCACGGCAGCATGAAACCAAAGAAATCCGGTCAAAAGAGAAAGCCGCGCAAGGTATGATCGGAATATGCAAATTGCTGCAAAATTATGCAAAAAATCAAGTATAGGTATTGACATATCAGCAGCATAGTAATAACATAACAGAAAATTGAGATAGAGGCTGCGCTTCATCATCAGTAACGGTTTTGTAAATGTCCGCAGAACATTGAACCGCGAAAGGGATTGGCGCCGAGGTCGGATGTCTGTTGCGGAGGCATCAAGGCCGGGCGGATGGAATAATATCTGTTCGACTGTCGCAGGAAACTTGCGGGGAGCTATCCTTGATAAGAATAATATCGCACCCTGAATAACATATTGTCAGGGGATATGCGCTCGATTATCAAGCAGCTGACCTTGCATCAGCTGTTTTTCTTATCCGGCATCTCAATCTGAATACTATTAACTATTTAAAACACAGGAGGTTCAGAAAATGAAGAAGAGAATTTTTACAGGATGCGCTACAGCACTGATAACGCCGCTGGACGAGAACGGCGTGAATTTTGACGCTTATGGAAGACTTATCGACTGGCAGATCGAAGAGGGCGTTGATGCACTTGTTGTTGCAGCAACAACAGGCGAAGGCTCCACACTTTCAGACGTTGAACATAAAGCAGTAGTCCGCTATGCGGTTGAGAGAGTTAACGGCAGAGTGCCGGTCATTGCCGGAACAGGTTCAAACGATACAGCTTATGGTATCCAGCTGACACAGCAGGCCTGTGATGACGGAGTTGACGGTGTTCTGGTCGTGACCCCATACTACAACAAGTGCACACAGAACGGTCTTGTGAAAATGTACAGCGAATATGCTGATGCCAGTTCTGTTCCGGTAATAATCTATAACGTTCCGGGAAGAACAGGTGTAAATATCCAGCCGGCGACATATGCAAAACTGGCTGAGCATGAAAATATCGTTGCCATCAAAGAGGCAAATAACGATATCGCATCGATCACAGAAACCATGAGCCTGGTTCAGGGCAAACTTGATCTTTACTCCGGAAACGATGACCAGATCGTTCCGCTGCTTGCGGTAGGAGGCATTGGTGTCATCTCCGTTTTGTCAAATGTTGCCCCGAGAGCAACACATGAAATGGTCGCAAAATTCATGGAAGGTGATGTTAAAGGCGCATGCGAACTGCAGCTCAAATACAGAGATCTTGTTAAGTGGCTGTTCTGTGAAGTGAATCCTATCCCGGTTAAGGCAGCTGTTGAGGCTATGGGATTCTGTGAGAATTATCTGCGTTCACCGTTGTATCCAATGGAAGATGCCAACAGAGAAAAGCTGCTTGAATCAATGAGAAATGTGGGGTTGATCGACTAATGGCAATAAGAGTGATAGTAAGCGGTGCGGCCGGGCATATGGGCCGTATCGTATGTGATAATGTAAACAATGATCCTGAGCTGAAGCTGGCCGGATGTGTTGATCCGCATGGCGAGGGCATGTCAGCCAGAGTAGCTGATATAAGCGAAAATGCAGATGTAGTCATTGATTTTTCCAGTCACGAAGGCACGAAACAGCTGCTGGAAGACTGCATAGAAAAAGGATTGCCTATAGTTCTTTGTACAACGGGCCAGACGGAAGACGAACTGGCTCAGATAGAAGAGGCAGCCAAAAAAACAGCAATTTTCAGATCTGCTAATATGTCGGTCGGAGTTGCTCTTGTTGCAAAGCTGGTAAATGAAGTTGCTGAAAAATTTTCTGGCAGCGAGATCGAGATCATTGAGGCACATCATAACAGAAAGGTCGATGCGCCCAGCGGCACTGCGATAATGCTGGCTGATGCAGCAAAAAAGGCACGTCCGGATTCTGTTTATGTACAGGGACGGGCAGGTCATGCAAAACGGGAGAATCGTGAAATCGGCATCAATTCAATCAGAATGGGCAACATCGTGGGAATGCATGAGGTCATG
>CADCRD010000013.1 GCA_902803725.1 uncultured Eubacteriales bacterium | reverse complement strand
TTCACAAGAGCCTGCGGACTGCCGTCGTAAACAAGACCAACCTTACTGACCGGAGCTTTACTGACTACAGCTGAACGCAATTTGACAATGATACTATGAGATCCACTATAATCTCCTTCGCCCGTGATGGTAACTTTTGCTTCATGATTTTGTAAATCGAAAGATTCGCAGTTTATTGAATAATCAGTATCCTTTGTAAGAGCGGCTGCCTTTGCAACAACCTTATCGTTTTCAACTGAAGGGAAATATCTGACCGAGATGTCATTATTGATCGCCGCGATCAGCTCGTCACTGGTATCACAATCGTAATTTTTCTTTACTCCGGATATATCGAGTAATTGCTCATCAAGCTCGTTATTTTCTATCTTGCTGAGTACTTCTCCGGGTTCCTCATAGAAATCATCAAGGAACCAGATGCCTGTGACTTCACGATCCGGATGTAACTCATAAGTTTGTGCCGGATAATTTTCAAAATCCTGATAAGATCTATGCTTATATTTGGAATCTGATTTTGGTACGCCGCTTCCTTTTTCTTCATATGGCGCTCCGAAGACTTTTTCAGAAGTTTCAGGCGAACTGAGATCTTTATACCAGTCATCATATGTTATCGTGAAACTGCCTTCAGACCAGTCTTCACATTTTTCCAAATAACACTCTTTTATATTTATTGCACTAAATCCTTCATCATCTGATTCACTGGCAGACCGATATTCAAACGTACTATCGGTAGGATCCTTTGTTATATTTGCAAAACGTTTATCAATAATATCAGCAAATCCACCTGTCATAAGAAAATCGTTCTCCGTTACATCAAGATAATAGGCATTTCCATTTATATCGGGAACGTAGTTTATAGTATGATCTAAGATTTTCGGATCTGTTCTGACAAACTTACACGGCAGATCAGCTGCATGACAGAAGTTCGCATATGTTATTGCCATACCCGCGCATACCGATTTATCTGTTAATACACCATATGCATCCCACTGATGACGATACAGCTCCATGTAATATCTGCCACTCCAAAAATCCGAATCGTAAGTGACATGCATGTTTTCCCACACCGCAAGCCTGTAGTATTTTTCAAGATCGCTCATTTCCGGGCTTGTAATTTTTGATACGACATCTTCGATTTTCGTGATTGCAAATTCCTTTTGTCCTGCTGACAGACAGAAGTTCTTTTCAAAGGTAGCCGGATCTTTATGCACTCCAACCCCTTCCTCTTCTTTATCTGATCCAGTCTTTTCGAGGTTTTCCTGGAAAACTGTTTTCTTATCTTTTTTCTCTGAGTCCGCTTTGCCCTTATCAGCAGAAACAGGTGCAGAGAACACAGCAAAAAGAACAGCCGACGCAAACAGCAACGATAAGAGTACTGCCAGTGTTTTTCTAGTATTAATTTTACTTAACATGACCTTCTTCCTTTCCAGAATATTTTTTTCTGATATTTCTATAAGCGGCGGCAATCGCTGTGGCAGCAGCAATTTCGATCAATGCGATTATGACAAGAGACAAATCACCCAAAACGACATCTCTGTTGAAATAACAAATGAAAATATATGTAACAGGAATCAGGAACCACTGAACGACGTATATGGCGTTCAGATTCCCGCTCATTTTTGAGAAAAATCTCACAGTACCTTCTGACAGGAACCCTGATATCACATAACAAAAGCCAATAACTCCATAAATGCAGATCAGGCAAAACAATGCATCGATCGTAGTCATGAAGTAGTAATGATGTGTATCAGACAAAAATCCGTTCGGAAGATACCACGAAATAATAAAATATGCTGTTGATATCACTAAGCCTGCCGGCCAGAAAGCAAGCAGCTTTTTCTTATTACTGCACCTGATATAGTATTCACCAAATATAATACCCGCTGCAGGGAAAATGATCCAGTTAAACAGTGGAAATGCTGTAAACCCTCCTGCGCTGCCTATAAAATATCCTGCTATCAGGTTTGGAATATTACTGCCGAAGTCATGAAACCTCAAAAATGATCCGGCAATTGACATTATCAGTGCAACGATCAGAATTCCTCTTGCTGACAAATTCAGCTTCTTAAGCACTCCAACCAGGATAAATGCCATTCCTGCAAATGCCAGGATGTCAATACAGAACAGCAGCAATCCCCCTGCTATAGGGAATATGTCCCATTCTCCCAATAACTTTCCTGCAAGGAAATGCGGGAGAAAGAATTCTCCTATGTTTACAACCAGACCCAAAAGCATCAGCTTTATTCCACGTTTTATCAGATATATTGGATCCTGGTTTTTTGAATATACCATTCCAACACCCATGGAAAACATGAAAACCGGCGCGGCAAACGGCTCTCCCAAAAGCTGTCCGATCACCCGCTGCATGTATGGGCTGATATCATTGTTAAATCCTGACGTGACCATCAGGCAGTGCAGAAAAACCATAAAAAAGATAGCCAGACACTTGGCCAGATCCAGTTCTAACTGCCTGCCACTGTTGATTTTTTGATTTGAAAACATTTTATTCACGCTTACTCCTGATCACACACCCCGCTGCAAGTGCGGGTCTGAAAAGCTATACTGTTTTTATCATATTACCATAATAACGCTTGCTTTACAAACCCTGTGCTGATCCCCGGTCAGGTATTGGTATTCGATCATATAAAGACCTCTCACTCTGTTTGCCGTTGAGTGAGAGGTCTGATAACCTTTTTATTCAATTTTTTCAGAAGATTTATGAGACTGCCTCCATTCAGCCGGTCAGCAGCTTTTCCATATCTGATCAATCATGTCACAAACTGAATTCTTTCCCCGTCCGGTCTTCATATATTTCCCGAAACGATCTGCCCTGATCTGCCGGATCAAGGTCCACGTTCTTTGCATCTTCCAGCAGAGGATCATCCTTTGGCAAAACCATAAAGGCTATATTATGCTGCAGCCATTCATAAGCCATATCCTCCTCTGTTCGGTATGATATCCTGTCGCTGCCATGTACCGGATGTATATCAGCCAGCGCACGGCAAATGATTTTGATATCATCTTCATTTACGATCTTATATGAATCAAATACTGTCCAGGTGTCATAACTGAACACAGCTCTGAATTCTTTACCGTCATAATCAAATGCATAGTTCGTTCCGCCGCCGTCACGATCATGCAGACCGATATCGTCCGCAGTTTTCAGCAAACCGGTATCCGCATCTGTTTTTCCGGGATCTTCAGTCGGTTTTTTGGTCTGTGCACACCCTGAAAACAATAAGCATATAGTGATCATGAAGCTTATACATAATACTATTTTTCCGGACCCTGTTCTCATTCTCATATTAATCAAATATTCATTTTCTGATCAGACTTCCAGCAGATCTCTTACAACTATTCCGGCGATCATCAGCCCTGCAGATGCAGGTACGAACGGCGATGAGCCCGGTGAACGACTTTCTCCCGAAGGTTTCATGGCCGCCTCTTCAGAACAGACCACTTTGAGCCTTCTGATGCCGGCTGCTCTGAGTTTTTTGCGCATGATCTTTGCCAGCGGATCATCATGTGTCTTGAAGATATCCGTCTGTTTAAGTTTTGCAGGATCTATGCGGTTGCCGCAGCCCATGGCCGAAATGACAGGTGTTCCTGCTCTGTCTGCTTCGCAGACGAGACTGATCTTTGCGGTCACGTTGTCAATGGCATCGACGATATAGTCATAAGCAGTAAAGTCATAATCTTTTTCAGTGTATATCCGCATTTTCGTTTCATCAGCACCATCACTTTGCAAAGATTCAACAGATTTTGACGAAGAAGGCAGATACAGGCCTTTATATTTATTGACTGTCGTCTCCGGACAGATTGAATGTATCCTCTCTTCGAACACATCAACTTTATAGCAGCCGACAGTGTCGTGCGTCGCTATTATCTGACGGTTGATATTCGTTATATCGACCTTGTCGCTGTCTGTGATATCGATCACGCCAATACCGCTGCGAGCCAAAGCCTCGACAACATAGCCGCCGACTCCGCCGACTCCGAATACTGCTATGCGGCATTTTTTCAGACGTGCTGTCGATTCTGCACCCAGTATGGATTCTGTTCTCTGAAATTGTTCGTTCATATTAATCACCTGAAATCTGCTGTCTTTACACCTTCATCTTCAACTATGCTTTTCAGATATTCCATATGTTCTTTTGACGGACGGCTGAAAGCCGGTCTGTCATAAGCCATCCCCAAGGCTTCATATTTTATCTTTCCGAATTCATGATACGGCAGCAGCTCCATCTCTGCTTCAGGCGCATTTTCATGAACGAACGCTGCCGAGCAGCGGATGTTTTCCTCGTCATCATTCACTCCACCGATGACAGGGATCCTGATTACTACGCGCGGCCCGGCTGTATGGTCATCCTTATTACAGAGCGTATCTGCAGCCGGGACAGATTTACCGGCAGACAGCTTTTGCTGATGCAATTTCCCAAGTTGCTTTATATTCTTTAAGATCTTTTTATTCGATACACCTGTATATAGTCTGTGCTTTTCATCATCAAATATCTTCAGATCCATGAAGATCATATCCATATGTTCCAGAGTCCATCTGATATCCTCTGCATTTCTTTTTTCTTTATCAGTAAATGTGCCGTTATCATCTTGAATATCAAAATATCCGCTGGTCTCGATAGCCATATCATATCCCAGATCATATATACGCTCCGCGAGACAGCGCAAAAATCCGGGCTGCATCGTTGCTTCTCCGCCCGAAAAAGTAACACCGCCGCCGCTCTGCATATAAAAAAGCCTGTGCTTTTGTATCTTTTCTATCACTTCGCCGGCATCCATCTGCCGAACCATAAATGTACGCGCACCGACAGGACAGACCTTCACGCACGCTCCGCAGGCAGTGCATCGATCATTTTTGCTTATACGATTTATACGATCTGCAAACCGTTCTTCGCTCAGACAGATCCCGATCCCCTCCGGGCACACCTCAGCGCACTTTCCGCAGCCAATGCACTTTCTCTGATGCCAGCCCACCAGCTCCCGCTGCGAAAACCCTTCCGGATTCGAGCACCACTGACACCTCAAAGGGCAGCCGGCCAAAAAGACCGTCGTGCGGATACCATTGCCGTCATTCACAGAAAACGGCTGTATATCCATGACAAATCCATTTGGAATCGTTTCTCTTTTTTCAATCAACAGTCATCTCCATTTACTTTTTTCTAAAAATGATGAAATCTTACTGATATCCCCTTTAAAAAAGATTTTATCAGTAAGTTTTCAACGTTCCTCCGGTATATATAAGCTTTCCGCTTCTTCCGTGCTCCAGAGCATACTGTGAAATCATTGAAATCTTACTGATATCCCCTTCAAAATAGCGTTTATCAGTAAGTTTTCAACGTTCTTCCGGTTTATATTCTCTTCACTGTCCATACGAATGATACCCGGTCAGAAAACTAGAATTCTTCATGTGCGTTCCTTGCCATAATCGAATCCTGCATTTCTTTTGACAGATTCGTGAACTGAGCGCTGTATCCGGCAACTCTGACCAGCAGACTCCTGTATTTTTCTGGATGTGCCTGAGCGTCTTTGAGGACTTCATTTGATATCGTATTGAACTGTACATGGAAACCGCCCAGCATGAAATATGTCTGCAGCATAGCACCAAGGTTTGCACGGCCTCTCTTCGTTGCGACCAGATCGTGGTTCAGTCTGAGGTTCAAAAGAGTACCTCCGCTGTGGATCTCATGCTTCATCTTCGCCGCGCTGCGCAAAGCCGCAAGACACGTTGATGTATCACTGCCCGTATACGGCGATACACCTTCATTTATCGGATCCATCGCATGGCGTCCCTCAGGTGTTGCGCCCAGAACTTTGCCGGTCGGCAGATAGTTTGATATGCCCATAAAAGCAGTTACGAAATGATTGCCGTAAAGATCATCGTACGAAGTGACTTCATCATAAAAGAAATCAGCCAGATCTCTTGCGATCGAATCAACATAATCGTCATCATTACCGTATTTGGGACATGCCAGAGCCTTTTCGCGAAGCTCCTCATATCCTTCCCAGTTATTGTCTATGGCATCAATGATATCTGCAAGTGTGCATTCCTTTTCCTCATATACAAGCTTTTTGATCACTGCCAGCGAGTTGGCAGTAACAGACAATCCAACGCCTGTGAATACAGGACCTATGTTGTATTTTGAACCGCCGTCTACCAGGTCCGCTCCGTTCTTCATACAGTACTCATTGCACGCACTCATGAACGGACGATGTCCGATCTCCTTATGTATTTCCTGAGCAGTAACGAGACTGATGACCCCGTGTTTAACGAGATATCTGAATTGTTTTTTCCATGCCTCAATGATCTCTTCCAGACTTTCAAAGCTCTTCGGATCCTTTTCCGGAACAGATACCTGCTCGCCCGAAAGACGGCTCTTTCCTTCGTTCAAAGCGAATTCCAGAGCAGCGGCAAAACTGATGCTTGCCGAAGAAGTCCATTCAAAAGTTTTTCTCGAATGCGGGACTACACATCCGCAGTTGTTCCAGTCTCTTGCATCTTCCGGTTTGTAACCCAGATTGGAGAGCATCTGATATCCTGTCCTGTCGCCATGGATAGCCGGGAAGCCACAGCCGGTAGAAACCAGTTCTGTGACAGCTTCCATAAATTCCGGCGGGCAGTCAGGGTGTATACGACAGCTCAGAGTCGGCTGGTGCGTCATGCACTCACGCGTCGCCTGTATCGCCATATATGATATATCGTTAGTAGCGTCGGTCCCGTCCACCTTCGTGCCGCCAACTGTCAGATTTTCGAAATTCGTGTATCCTGCAAAAAAGCTTGCTGTATTCTTAGATATAGTCCACGCCCATTCGCTGTATTTGAGCCAGAGGCACTCGACCAGTTCGAGAGCTGTATCATAATCGATCTTTCCGGCTTCTTTGTCAGCCTTGTAATACGGATACATATACTGGTCGAATCTGCCCGGGTTCCATGCCAGCGGATTTTCGGCGATGATGCCGCCCAGCTGCACGAACCAGACAAACTGGATCGCTTCTCTGAAGCTTTCGGGCGGATTTTCAGGCACACGACTGCAAACCTTTGCGATCTCGATCAGTTCTTCTTTTCTCTTGGGATCTGTCTCGGCTGATGCCATCTCTTCGGCCTTTTCAGCATAGCGTCGGCCCAATGTGATCATTCCGTCAGCGATCAGCACCATCGATTTGTAAAAATCGGCCTTCTTTTTATCTGCCGGTTTAGTCTCATCCAGTTTTTTCATGTATTCAAGAGCCTCGGCCTTAATGCCGCCGTATCCCTTTGGCAGCAGCACATCTATATAGTCAGCTGAGATCTCGCCGATGCCATTTCTCCATTTTGAATCTGTATCAAGAAATCCTGTATCGACTCCGATCTTTTTTGTTGCCTCTGACGTGCGTGCAAGAAACGCTTCTTCAACAGATTTTCCCTTCCAGTACGGGAAAATATTCTCGCGTATGAATTTGATCTGTTCAGGAGTTACATCATATGGATCCTGTCCTCTCTGCGGAAATGTATCTATCTCGTCATTGATCCATGTCCAGCCGAACTCCGGTGTCAGGATGGCACATTTTCTGTACTCACCGCTGGTACCCACCACCAGCTCTCCTTCCCAGATATTTACGGACAGTTCCTCACAGGTATCCCTGAATGCCTGTGCCGTTCTGATGATGTGCACCTGTCCTTCGGTCTTCTGAAATGACTTTGTCCATGCCCATGCTCTTTCATAAGAAATGTGCGGCATTGTGTTCACATAGTTCTGACGAATCTTTTCAACTCTATCGGTGATCGCCATTTTTTACCTCCTCAGATATCAGCAGTAACTGCTGCAGTAAAGAGCACTGCCATCTGCAGCAACTATAATTTCCTGTAATTCTTCTTTATAATTTATATCACCCAATCAAAAAAGTAAACAGATTACGTCAGTTCTGCTTTAATCAATGTGTCTTGTCATACCTGCTCATATGAGAACAATAGGAATCGGATTAAAATCAGACCGTAATCTGACAATATCGGCAAGAGCATTTATAGAGACAACTCATGAGATGATTGGCGATCTGCTTCCTCAGCCATCTTTATGATTTTGTTCATTCTGCCGTTGACTCCGGCTTTTTTCAGGGGAGGATCGAGCATTTCACCCAGTTCTGTCAGACTGACATCAGGATTTTCCAGCCTGACACGGGCCACCTGGGCCAGTTTGTCATTCATATTTTCGATGCCGACCTTTCTGATGGCTCTGATTTGTTTTTCAGCGGCTGCAACAGCCTTGTCTATGTTCGCCTGGTCGCAGTTTGCCCTGCGGTTTGCTTCATTTCGCATTTCTTTTGTGAGCCGCACATCCTCATAACTGAAATACTGAGAGTGCGCCCCCATTATTGCCAGTATATCCAGTATCTGGCCGGAATCCTTCACATATACCACA
>CADCRD010000012.1 GCA_902803725.1 uncultured Eubacteriales bacterium | reverse complement strand
TCAAGATTCATCAGATTCTCGCGTGTAAGATCCTCTTCGTTTTCTATGACCTCAATAAAAGTATTCTTGTATGCGAATTTGCTCTTGTCAAATTCTTCTTCTCCTTCTTCACACAAAAGAAGGAGCGTATTCTCCCCTTCATTGAAATGTTTATCCGACAGTATATCCTGAATAAATGTCGTTTTTCCGGCACCCAGAAATCCTGTGAATAAGTATACAGGGACTTCATTTTGCATTTCGTTTACCATCAAATATACCTCAATATATATTCTTCTTTATGCTTTATAATATAAGTCACATTTCAGAAACAAACATCTTTTTACAGTGAAAACAGTTCTTTGATACTGTCTTCTTCAAGATCAACACCTATAACGCATATCATGCCTGTTGTTTCAGCTGTTCCTCCGCGGACTTCAGGTTCACCCGGCACATAGTCAAAATGTATCCAGCCGCCGTTTTCATCCTCAACGATGCCTTTCGCCCGGAGCACCTGACCATATTCGGTAAACTTATCAAGCTCTCTTAAAGCATTCATTATCTGTTCCTGCGTATATTTATGAGCTGTATGTACACCGATCTCGCTGAACACTTCATCTGCATGGTGATGACCGTGATGATCGTGATGATCGTGGTGATGATGTTCATGATGATCATGATCATGGTCATGGTCGTGTTCATCGTGATCATGTTCATTGTGATGATGATGTTCATGCTCATGTGCATGCGCATAAGCTTCTTCGCGGAGTTTGTCCAATTCTGCAGACAGAGTCTTTTTCTGTTCCATCGTTTCAAGGATCTTTGCACCGCTGATATCATCCCAGGACGTCGTGACTATCGACGCAGTCTTATTATGTTTTCTTAAGATGGCAATACATTCATCCAGCTTTTCCTGTGACATTCCGTCAGTATGGCTCAATATGACAGAACTGGCATGCTCAACCTGATTCTCATAAAACTCCCCGAAATTTTTCATGTAAAATTTGCATTTTTTTGCATCAACTACCGTCGTGAATCCGTTGAGTTCGATATTTTCATTATGAAGATCCTGGACCGCAATAATGACATCTGACAATTTGCCTACACCTGAAGGCTCTATAAGGATCCTTTCCGGTGAATAATCATCTATCACCTGCTGGAGAGCTTTGCCGAAATCACCAACCAGTGTACAGCAAATGCATCCCGAATTCATTTCATTTACCTGTACCCCGGTTTCCTTTAGGAATCCTCCATCTATACCGATCTCACCGAATTCATTTTCGATGAGAACCAGTTTTTCATCTCCATAAGCTTCTGCTATCAGCTTTTTGATCAGTGTTGTCTTTCCTGCGCCCAGAAATCCCGAAAAAATATCTACTTTTGTCATTACAAAAACTCCCTTCTCTATCGAATATTATCTGCCAAACACTTCTCCGATCTTCTGTCCCATCTGAACAGGTATTTCCTTCTCACGCCATGTGGCCTGCATAACAGACTTTGGCAGCTGGATCTTATCTTTTTCAAACAGCAGGATTATCGTTGAGCCGCCGTACATGAACATGCCCTTTTCCTGACCTCTCATAAATGTGCCGGACTGGTCATGATTTTTTATTCTGCCGACCAGCATAGCGCCGACTTCGATCTGAGCAACGGTGCCGAAATTTTTGGTTTCCATTATGGTATACTCCCTGCAGTTTTCTGTAAATACAGGTATACTCTTAAGCGCAACCGGTCTTACTGTATTCAGTCTGCCGGGTATGAAAACATTTTCGCTCTTTGATCCGCTGTCAAAATAAATATATCTGTGATAATCATCAGTGCAGAGTCTGAACACAAGGCAGATACCATCTTCAAATTTTACCGCATGCCTGCTGCCGCCCAAAAGAGATTTTATCGTGTACCAGCTTTGTTTTGCAGGCATCACCATATCCATATCTATCTTGTAGGCGCTCAGAAGTCCGTCACACGGAGCTATCAGCGCATCGTTGTCTCTCTCCACCGGGCGAAGTTCTTCATGTATCTTTCTGGTGAAACAATCATTGAAACATCTGAAATCATCTGAATAGAAATCGTCAAGATCGATCTTGTTCCTTTTAACGAACGGTTTGATCAGGATCTTTGAAGCCTTTGAATCCATGAACTTTCCGCATACTTTTGAGACCTTGCGGCTTGTCAGCGGGCGAAGGATAATTCTCCCCGGAAAAGTATTATATAAAAAGTTAAACATATTTCATCTCCTTTATCATCATAACAAGTATTTAATAGCCAGCAGCAGGAAAAATTCCAGTGCACCGAATGCCACCATTATCAGGAGCCCTCTCATTCCGGGCTTTTTGATATGGAAAGGCAAGAGAAACAAGATCCCCGTTATCAAAAGACCTCCAAAATATACCAGTGTCATGTCCTTAGGTGTCAGAAACTGCAGCAGCAATATGCCAGGGAAGATAAGTGCAGCGCCTGTAACGGGAAGGCCCGTATACGTCTTTCGCACACCATTTTCTTCCTTTTGTCTGACCTCCTCCTGAACATTAAAGTATGCCAGTCTGATCAGAGCTGCCAATGCATAAAATGCCATGATGGCAAACAGAAACAGTGGATAAAGATGTTTTTCATCGGCAGCCAGAACAGGTACATCATCGACTCTTTCGCTGACACGCAGCATAGCATCACCAATGCACGCCGGCAAAACACCGAATGCAACCAGATCAGCTAATGAATCCACCTGGATACCGAATTTTTTTTCTTCTTCAAGCCGGTCTTTTTTTGATCTCGCGACCTTGCCGTCAAATGCATCGCAAAGCCCGCATACCAGAAGAAAGTAAATTCCGACAAACGGATGTCCGGGACCATGCAGAGAAATAATTATTCCCAGCAATGCCGAAATCAGCGATCCATATGTCAGAAACATCGTATAATTGTAATATCCTATCATTATTCTTCTCCGTCCGTTAATTTTGTCTCAGTCTCAAAACCGATATACTTTTGCAACATGTATATCAATAATTATTTTCTTTTACTCTTATCAATGACATAACCCATGATAACTATTATACCACTGATGATCACACAGCTGTAAAAAGAAACGCTTCTTGAAAGAAGTTCCAAAGTTACAGCCATATCATTATGCATGAACCGTCCCAGTCCGTCCAGTAACAGGTAATCCGATACACCCATAGCCCCCGGAACAGGAATACAGTTTGAGCCAATCACTGTAAAACTCTGTGTCGCCCATATATCTCCGGCTTTGCCGGCTGATCCGCCTGTTGCCATATACATCATCATCGTTACAGTTATCTGTGATGCACGCTGTGCCAGATTGAACAAATAAGCCTTTGTGAGCATTCCATACTTTCCTGACATCATTTCAACACAGTTTTTGTAATCAGCCATCTTTCTTGCAAGTTTTCTTGTCTTGCCTTCTTCATCATGAAGCAGATGAAATCTTCCCAGCAGCGCGATCGCTTTTTTCCCCATGAAGAATATCCATTTCCTTTTCTTCAGCAGAAAATAGAACAAAACCGCCAGAAAGGAAAGTGCAATAAACCCAAATACTATCAGTATTTTTGACAATGTTGAAAAGCCATAAAATAATCTGGGCTTTGCCAGTATGCAAACTACACCTATCGTAAGAATAGCCAGTGTGTACATAACAAGATTTACGATCAGAACGGCTGTGACCTTGACAACTGGTATACCGTCTCTCACCATAAAAAACGCACTTGCAGGCTGTCCTCCCGTTGCCGAAGGAGTAATTGCCGAAAAATATATATCCGAAGCACTGTAGACCAGTCCTTCTCTCTGCCCTCTTGGATAACCTATACTCTTTATTATGGACAGAATTGCAGCTCCTTCGAAGTAAATAAAGCCGAACATACACAGGATACCGCAAATGAACCAGGCCGGTTCTGATTTTCTGATCATTTCCATCATCTGAGCAAGTGACAATTCTTTGCTTTGTGAAACGACTGCCCATATGCTCATAGTGGCAAGAATGACCGCAAAAAATGACCAGAATATTTTTTTCTTTCTGTCCATACTCTGCATAGATGTCTGCTCCGGATACTCCTTACATTATCACATG
>CADCRD010000011.1 GCA_902803725.1 uncultured Eubacteriales bacterium | reverse complement strand
CGCCTTGCCTTCATAAAGGATTCAAACGATGGGAAAGAAACTTATACCATTCAGTTCCATCCGATTTTTACGAGAAATGGCGGCAAGCTGTACAGTATCGAAAACAGTGTGTTGCTGATCCCGGAAAAATACAAGGCAATAACATCAGACGGGGATCTTCTTATCAGTTCAAAATACATAAAAGATCACCCCGGCGCAGTCAGACTCAAGAATAAAAAAGTTATCTTTACAAAAGAAGGTTACACTCTCGGTCAGAAGATCAGACAACCACAGGGCGCCATGGTCATCTGCGATAACAGAACCGGCCATATCAAAGCCATGGTCGGAGGACGCGGTGCTCACGGCAAAAAGCTATATAACCGCGCAGTCAGCACCAGACAGCCGGGCTCGGCGATCAAGCCGCTGTCAGTCTATACGACTGCCCTTACGGACGGCGAAAAAGCATCCGCAAAAAACAAACCGCAGAAATTTAAAAGATATGACAAAAACGATAATCTCGGCAGATACGGCAGCTACTGGACAGCACGCAGCTACATCAATGATGCTCCTCTGACATTCAACGGCAGGATCTGGCCGAAAAATGCCTACTACGGCTATAAAGGCTACGTCACTATGCGAAAATCTGTTGAACAATCCGTCAATGTAACTGCGGTCCGGGTTTTCCAGCAGCTGGAGAAAGAAAATGTCATAAATACTCTTAAAGATTTCGGCGTCAGTACTGTGATCGAAAAAGGACGCCGTAATGACAATAACGCAGCTGCACTTGCTCTCGGAGGTATGACAAAAGGCATCTCTCCGCTGGAGATGGCTTCGGCTTATACGACTTTCCAGAACGATGGCAAACACCGCGAATACAGCTGCTTTACCAGAGTTGAAAACAGCAAAGGAGATATCGTTTTGGAGAATGAACCTTCTGAAAAGACAGTGATGAGTGAGGGTGTGGCATTCATCATGAGCGACATCCTCAGGACTACCGTAACTAACGGCATTGGAAGAGACGCAAAGATCCCCGGTCAGGTGACGGCAGGGAAAACAGGAACCACCAGTGACAAGCTCGATGCCTGGTTCTGCGGCTTTACGCCTGATTACTCGGCAGCATTGTGGCTGGGAAATGACATCAGGCTGCAGCTGGATGAAGGCTCGCCTGCAGCTGCCCGAATGTGGAGCCATATCATGAGAAAAGTCAATAACGGGCGCAGTGGTTCTCTTCAAAGCCAGCCGGGATCGGTGATCCGTTACATAGGTGAATATTTTATAAGAGGAACACAACGTAATGTCTATATCCCAATCGTGCCGAAAAAGACAGATCCGAAAGATAAGAAAAAGAAAAAAAAGAGCAAAAATACAGGCGGCGGATCAATCCAGGTCCCGATCGTAAATGATATGTGATTATTTTAAAAAAGGGGTTCGCATCATACAGAATCAAATCTGCTATGTCAAACCCCTTTTTTCTTTTAATTGTTATTTACGAGCATTGAACTCTTTATCAAGTTCGCTCCTGATTTAGAGTTTTGCAAAAGCCTGTTTCAGATCAGCGATGATCTCTTCACCTTCCTCAAGACCTACTGCAAGTCTGATCAGACCTTCCGGAATGCCTGCCTCTGCCAGTTCTTCAGCCGTATAAGGTGAATGTGTCATTGAAGCCGGATGCTCGATCAGTGTTTCAGCATCTCCCAGTGATACAGCGCATGTACACAGTTCGAGAGCGTTGCAGAGCTTGGCTCCTGCTTCTCTTGACTCAACTTCGAACGACAGCATGCCGCCAAAATCTTTCATCTGTTTTGCAGCTATTTCATGTCCCGGATGGCTCTCAAGACCCGGATAATAAACCTTCTTACACTTTGGTTCACTTTCGAGATACTCAGCTATCATCCTGGCGTTCTCAACGTGCTTCGGAACCCTCAGAGCCAGTGTTTTCAGACCTCTCATGATCAGGAATGCTTCCTGAGGTCCAAGAACGGAGCCTGTCATGTCCTTCAGACCGAACAGTCTTACATCAGCCATGAAATCAGCTTTGCCGCAGGAGAATCCTGCTATAACATCTCCGTGACCATTCAGATACTTTGTTGCTGAGTGAACAACTACGTCTGCACCCAAAGCCAGAGGATTCTGGAGTACAGGTGTTGCGAATGTGTTATCAACAACTACTTTGATCTCCGGATTGTATTCGTGAGCTATCTTGGCTACTTCTTCGATATCCTCGATCTTCAGTGTCGGATTGGCCGGGCTTTCAAGATATACACAGCATGTGTTCTCTTTCAGATGAGCTTTTACTGCATCAAGATCTGATGTGTCAATAAAGTCAACTTCGACGCCGTATCTTGGCATACCATGGTTCAGCAGCGCAAATGTACAGCCATACAGTGTGCCATCAGCTATTATGTGTTTTCCTGCGCCTGCTATGCTCCACAGCGTTGATGAGATAGCACCCATACCGGAGCTGAATGCCACGCATGCTTCGGCGCCTTCGAGGAGAGCGATTTTTTCTTCGAGCAGGCTGACTGTCGGGTTACCAAGTCTGCTGTAAATGTATCCTTCTTCTTCGCCTGCAAAACGTCTGCCGCCCTGTTCAGCTGTTTCAAACACAAATGTTGAAGTCTGATAAATAGGCATTGACAATGAGCCGTATCCCTTTTCCTTTGAAACACCACCGTGAATAGCTTTTGTTGCAATGCTCATGTTTTTGATGTCATCCATAGCGAATTACTCCCTTCTATATAATTTTCAGAATATTATGTTATATCTATATAAAAATAATAGCACACTTTGGAATTTTCAGATAATAGTTAATTCTCTACGTGTGCTATAGTTTTTACCTATATCAATTAAAGAAGCTTTATTTTCAGCTGTTTTGACTGTTTTATCTCATCTTGTACTGTCTTGTACAACTTTTCGATATAGTCATTTGCCTGCTTGGATAATATGGTGTTTTTCAGTTTTATATACCCTATCGTTATCTTT
>CADCRD010000010.1 GCA_902803725.1 uncultured Eubacteriales bacterium | reverse complement strand
TGGCATGATAAACTCTTTTGTCCTTCCAGTCGCTGTCATATGACCCAGATAGTAAAACTCTTTTGATATCTTATCATCTTTATTCTTTCTTACGAATAATTCCACGGATATTCCCCTCTCCTTAGCATAAAGGAAATTCTGGACATCCTCTGACTGAAGAGTTCTTTTGCTTTTTGAAATAGCTATCAAACGTTCAGGGTTCACAAAATGATCTTCGTATTTTACCGTATCCTGAATATCATCGTCTTTATCATAATTTATAAATACAGGAAATGTGCGTGTCTTTTTATCATATTTATAACCGCCTATATTTAGCGGCACTTCATTATGTTCCCATCGAAGCAGTCTGCATGCATCTTCATAAGTGTATTTTTGATAAAGCACTAAGTCAGTCCCCTGATAACGGTTTTGATAATCTCTTTGAAATCTGTGCTTTGCGAAAGCGATCAGCTCAGCAAGCATGTCGCGAAATTCGGTATGACTGAGCATATCTTCAAACTGATCCGTCACTCTGTAATCTTCTTCATCTTTCTCGATAAATACACAGTCTTCATATTTCTTCTTCCCGCTTCCTGACGGAAATTCATTAGTCATCACATTTACAATATTTTGTTCTAATATTGCATCTGAGGAAATCCCATATTGCTCTATTAACCTTTCATTCATTCGTTGTATCAGATTAGTTTTGTAAAAAAGCATTCTTTCAAAGAGTTCGATTTCATAAATCCGTTTACCCGAGGCAATCTTTTTTGAAATGAACTCAATGATCTTTTCTTCCCTCTCCGTTAGCTGGATATCGTATTCCGGTTCATGCTTCACTAAAAACTTATGATATGATCCAAGACTATTATTATCAAATATCCTCAGAACATCCATTTCTCCGTATTTGTCGAAATCCATTAGTTTAGGAATACGTCCCAGCTTGTATTTCAGATTTTTGTAGTTCTCTTTTATCAATCTGATGTCACTGAAATTAGCTGTGTCTATTGCAGAAAATATACGCTTTTTCGATATTTCATCAAAATGAATCGTAGAACTTCCGGGAATTACACGAGTGCCTTCTGCCACATATCGGCGTACATTATCCTTGTTGTACGTACGGTCTCCTGACAACGCTATTGGGATCATGTAATTGTTGTTGTAATTGCCAATAAAGTCAAGTATGACCACATACTCTTTATCATTCGCTTTTCTCAATCCTCTGCCCAGCTGCTGAACAAATACAATCGGACTCTGTGTCGGACGCAGCATGATCACCTGATTCACTTCAGGTAAATCAACGCCTTCATTAAAAATATCTACAGTGAATATATACTCCAGATAGTCTTCCCTTGTATTTGAAGTCAGGCGATCAATCATATCCTCACGTTTTTCCTGTGAATCCTCACCGCCAAGAGCACATGTTCTAAATCCCCTTTTGTTAAATGCTATGGATAATTCTTCAGCTTCTTTCCTGCGGCTGCAAAAAACCAGCCCCTTGACACGATCGCCGCTATAACCATAGTATTGCGCCTGCTTGATGATATAATCAACACGCTGATCGCATACAAGAAACCTAAAATCCCTTAAACTTGTTTTTTCATCGATCGTTTTACCTTCAATTTCCAAATCAGTTATTCCGAAATAATGGAATGGGCAGAGAAGGTTTTCTTCCATCGCCTGCTGTAATCTGATCTCATAAGCAATATTATGATCAAATAGCTTAAAGACATCAAAATCATCAGTCCTTTCCGGGCTGGCCGTCATTCCTAACAAAAAATCAGGTTTAAAATAATCAATGATTTTCTGATAACTTGCGGCTCCGGTTTTATGAGCCTCATCAAGGACTATGCATTTGAATTCATCTCTTTTAAATTTTGTCATGATATCCTGTCGGGACATCATTTGCATTGTTGAAAACAGAAATTGAGTATCAAAATCTTTTGAATTCCCGGACAGAAGGCCAAATGACAGCTTATCTCCAAACACATTTTGAAATGATTTCATTGCCTGTTTTGCAATTTGTTCCCTATGAACAATGAACAGCATTTTCGACGAATCAGACTCTTCCTGATTATTTAACAATACATCTCTGACGCCAAATGCTGACGCGTATGTTTTTCCTGTTCCCGTTGCAGATATCAACAATCCTCTTTCAGCCCCATCTTCAACCAGCTGCTTTAGATTGTTTATAAACCCTACCTGCATTGTGTTTGGCTGCAGTTTGTATGAATCTAAGGATACGATACTATTGGATGCAGCAATTTGCCTTTGCTTTTTAGCAGTTTCATATCTGGTTCTGTAACTTTCGGATATGATGGAATACGCTTTTGCATTCTCAGCATTCCATAATTGCTGAAATTCATTTTGGATCTTTATTGCAGCCTCACCACGCTCCGTTGTTACAAGTTTCGTGTTCCACTCCTTGTTCACGGTC
>CADCRD010000009.1 GCA_902803725.1 uncultured Eubacteriales bacterium | reverse complement strand
CTATCGTGATTTCCTGAAAACGATCCGCAGGGATTCCGGCAAAGCATATCCGGCAGTCGGCGAATACTGGAGCGGAGATATTGATAAGCTCCTCTATTACCTTGACTCAGTGGAGAACGCGATGAGTCTGTTTGACGTTGCTCTGCATTTCAATTTCTACCACGCAAGCAAATCGGGCAGTGATTATGATATGAGCAGGATACTTTCCCGCACTCTCGTATCTGAAAGACCGGCTAATGCGGTCACGTTTGTTGACAACCATGACACTCAGCTTGGACAAAGTCTTCAGTCATTTGTTGAGGACTGGTTCAAGCAGCTGGCATACGCCATCATCCTTCTTAGAAAAGACGGGATGCCTTGTGTCTTTTATGCAGACTATTATGGCAATCCGGCGCATAATCGTCCGATGGTACCTAATCTCGGTAAGCTTATCAAGCTAAGGCACTTATATTCATATGGTGATCAGACTGACTATTTTGATGACAAGCATATCGTAGGATGGGTCAGAAACGGTGATGATCAGCATCCTGATTCCGGTTTTGCCGTTCTGTTAAGCAACGCAGAAGGCGGAAGCAAAAAGATGTACATTGGCAAGGACCGCTCAGGTGTGAAGTACTATGATGCACTGAGTAATAACCTGGAACCTGTTATCATCGATGAGGAAGGATACGGGATCTTCACAGTCGGTGAGAAAAGTGTATCCGTCTGGGTCCTTGAAGGCGCACTTGAAGAGCTCACAGTTAATGAATAAGTCCACACTAGGCAGCAGGTGCCAGTGCATCATCATATTCAATATACTTCAAGAAAAATTCATCAGCCAGTTCATCTATTCTGCCGGAATTTTTTTCCTCCTGCAGGAATTCATTCACATAGGACAGCAGATCTTCCGATCCTTTCGGCATAAGTACGCCAAGCTCTCCATGTGTGAACGGCTCATAGATGAGCGGTGCGGCAAGGCGTTCATCCTGCCCTACATAATATCCGGCTTCCACGACCTCAGTGATCATAACATCTGCCTCACCTGAGGCAACCAGCCCCGGGATCTCCTGATTGACATCATGGATGATCAATGTAACATCCGGCAGGTTTTCCCGGGCGAATTTTTCATTAGTACCTCCCGGATTTTCCATGACGCGCACTTCCGGCTTATTTATTGTTTCGAGGCTTGTGTATCTGTAAACATCCTCCGCGCGGCAAAGAAGAGTTTTCCCGTTCTCCAGATAGCCATCCGACATCAGCGCCTGCTCTTCTCTGGCATCAGTGATGGTAATACCGGAGATCGCAAGGTCAAATTTACCTGCCAGTGTATCATCCATAAGTGTCGGCCAGGATGTTTCCACAAACTCTATATCGACATCAAGATCATCAGCAAGGTCTTCCGCCAGTTCCGTGTCAAAGCCGACGTACTCGCCTGTTTCAGGATCAAGGTAAGACATGGGCTGATAATCCCCCGTTGCACCTACTTTCAGTACACCCCGATCCTGTATTTCCTCAATTTTTGTTTTGGTCTGACATCCGGAAGACAGAAGCATGCAAATCGTAATAGCGGCAAGCATCAGGATGACTAAAAGCCTGTTGTTTTTATGATTTTTATTATTTCCCATTGCTGCAGCCTACCCCTTCTCATGCTTGTCAAAGTAATCTCTCAAAACCTCAAGGGCTTGTTCCTTAAGGACCCCGGATGTCACTTCCGGTGCCCAGAATGAATTGTCAAAGACTATCCTGCTGCAATTGCATCCTTCGTTTCCGAGAATGTTTTCCAGCTCTGTATTGCTTGCGCCATATACCAGTCTGCCCAGCCTGACCCAGACCATTGCACCGCTGCACATAAAGCACGGCTCGCAGCTCGAGTACAAGGTGTAGTCTCTCAGATCTGTTATACCCGTTTCAGCACAAAACCGGCGTATCAGACCGGCTTCGCCGTGGAATGTCGGATCATGCATGGTATATATCTGGTTTTCGTTTGTGAATACGATCTCTCCATCTTTGACCAGGACTGCTCCGAATGGTTCATTTCCGTGCTCCACAGCCGCTTTGGACAATTCTATTGCCCTCTTCATGAACAGCTCGTCATCAGCTTTATCAGTCATTTTAGTTTTCATGGTCAGTCTCCGTTTTTACCCCTTTGATTTGTACTCGTATATCAGCTTATCGTAGGTCTTCCCGCCGGCCGTAATGCCGTCTTTCTCAGTGCGAATTAGCTGCATGCCTGACTTTTCAAGCACTCTCCGCGATCCGGCATTCTCTGCAGCGCACCAGGCAGTCACGCAGGAGATCCCTTCGTTTTCCGTTAGGTCATATCATAGTATGTTTTTTATTTCAGAAAGGCTGTTTACCACATAATCTGCTCAGGAATTATTTTGTTCAGGTATCGCGTTTTTTTGATAGAGGCAGGTATGCATGCCATACTCTATTCCTCCGGAAATATCGGAGGAGATCGAATCTCATCTATAACTTCATAATCATCCAAGATAAACAGTGCTTTGTTAACATCTTTATAATACCATACCAATTCGACTCCATTTGTTTCATCATAAAAACCGCCGGCTTTCCGGCGGTTTCTTATTATTTTTTACTCTTCACTATGCTCTTCGTAGTCTTCCGTACTCGTTCCGCCATACAGCGTGAAGGTCCCTTTATCTAATACCTGTTTGTACATATTGATGACCTTGTACCTCATTGTAGTATCTGTTTTAGGGATCTTGTTTTTCAGTTCGATCGTTATATAGCCTTTTTTAATGCTTCTCTTGTCAAACTTTTTCGTATATGATTTCCCTTTATAGGTAAGCTTTACTTTATCTCCCTTATGCGGATAGTAGACATAAATACGAACCTTTTTATTGCCTGCAGATTTAGCTTCATGCACCTCAGTCACAGATTTGATTCTGTAGATTTTCTTGAATGATGGTGATCCATTCAGCGTCGTGTTCTTTCCGGTAAGGATAAGCTTGGTCCCCAGCTTGTAGACCTTTTTCAGCTTGACGGTCGCTTTCCCTTTGGAGTTGACCTTGTATTTATGGCTTTCCTTGCCGATCTTCAGTTTCCCTGTTGTTCCAGGAAGTGAATAGATCTTAATGGTTTTTGTTCCGTAGTCAACTTGTCCGTAATCATCGACCTCATCATTCAATGTTGTGGAAGCTCCCAGATAGCCTGTATTAAAGTTTTTCTTCACCGTAATCTTGACGCTCCCTGTATCCCCATCCTTAAAGGTAATAGAGATCGTACACACTCCCTCACCGATTGGTTTGACCGTAATAGTTTCATTATTGATTTCCGTGACCTTAGCTACCTTGGGGTCACTGCTTACTGCAGTCCCTACGTCCTTGTTCCAGATCGTATCGCCCATCCCGTCAACCGGCCAGAACGGTACTTCATCCAGTTTACTGCTTCCGTCGAAGCAATATTCACTCTCATTCATTGTAGCTGTAGCCGCAAAAGCATGACTTCCCGAAAAGATCACTAATACCCCGATCGTCAGGCAGAAAGCCAGTAAACCTATGACATATCTTTTTCTTAACTCCATGTCTATACCTCCTTATCGCATCAAAAACAACTTGTGTTTTTCCACTTTTTTAACTGCGGTTGATCGTAAAGAATACTACACTAAGTTATATTGCATGGTATTTTCTGCCCATCATCCAGATATTGCTATTTTACCTCTTATTGCGGCCCCAGAAAATATTATAGAGGTCAGGTTTCCAAATTGGCTCAATATCTTTTACTGCCTCTTCTGCAGTTATCTCTGCGTCACCATTGTCGATGTCGATCAGGACATATCTGTCATTACCCATTCCAAGTTCTTTCATATAGCTGAGCTGACGCAATCCGTGTCTGGTCTCAACTCTTTCGATCATGGCTTTGCCGCCTCCGTCAGGCAGGTTATAAATCAGGTCCATGCAGGCATTGTCCACAGCAAGTATGTCCAGTGATGCGAGTATGCCGACATCAGGTGTTACCACCGGCTCAGCCCCGGCGCCTTCGCAGTCACATGATACGGACATATTTCTCATAGTGTTGATATAGCAGACATGAGGTCCGAAATGGTCGAT
>CADCRD010000008.1 GCA_902803725.1 uncultured Eubacteriales bacterium | reverse complement strand
GCTCGCCTGCGCATGCTCAGAAATATGTTTATTCACCAGCCTGTCCCGGAATTCTTTGATGGCGACCATCTCATCCGCGACATCCTCTGGCCTGTGTTTCTCACCTGCGATGTAACTGATCATCCTCTCAGCGGTGAAGTCAGTATTCATTTCCATGCAGATGAGTTTTGCAAAGGCTTCCGTATAGCCCTTCCTCAGCATCAGCTCATACAGTATTTCCGTCTTACTTTTCATGTATTATTCTCCCGGGTAACTGTTCCCTTCTCCGGGAACTTCCCCATTTTCTCCTCCACTGCAGAAACATCACCAATTACATTATATTCGGAGAAAAGAATAATCTCAACGTCACGTTATAATCAGAAATTTATGTTCTGTATAGCATCCAAATCCACAATGCAGTCATCGCGTCTTTTTGTTTCTCACTCAAAAAGCCCCGGGAATGCAATATTTCCGGGGCTTTGTGATTCTGAAATATATTTTCCGGATAAGCTTATTTAGCCATCTGAGCTGCAACTTCTGCTGCAAAGTCTTCTTCTTTCTTTTCGATGCCTTCGCCTACTTCATATCTTACATATGATGCGAGTGCGATATCTTTACCGAGATCAGCTGCGCACTTCTTAACATACTGCTCAACAGACAGGTCGCCATCCTTGACGAATTTCTGATCTGCCAGGCATACTTCCTTGAGCTCTTTCTTGATACGTCCTTCAACGATCTTGCCAAGGATGTCTTCCGGCTTCTTAGCGTTCTTCGGATCGTTCTTTGCTTCTTCGATGAGGATCTTTCTTTCATGCTCGAGGTATTCAGGATCTACCTGGCTCTCATCGAGGAATTTCGGGCTCATGCTGGCAACCTGCATAGCAACGTCTTTTCCGCATGTTTCGATTTCTGAAGCTGCTGCATCTGTCTTAAGACCAACGATAACGCCGATATTGCCGCCGCCGTGAAGATATCCTGTGTATACAACGCCTTCTTCTTCGCACTTAACAAAACGTCTGATGTTCATGTTCTCGCCGATCGTAGCGATCTTGTTTGTCAGTGCAGCCTGAACTGTTTCACCTTCGAACGGCAGTGCCATGAAAGCATCCATATCTGCTGCATCGCTTTCCAGAGCCAGCTGTGCAAGTCCATCAACGAATCCGATGAATTCATCGTTCTTGGCAACGAAGTCTGTTTCTGAGTTTACTTCTACCATTGCAGCTTTCTTTCCGTCTTCTGAGAAAGCTGTTCTTACAAGACCCATAGCTGCGATCCTGCCGGATTTCTTAGCTGCCTTTGAAAGGCCTTTTTCTCTCAGTACGTCTACTGCCTTTTCGATATCACCGTCTGTTTCGACAAGTGCTTTTTTGCAATCCATCATTCCTGCGCCTGTCATTTCACGCAGTTCTTTTACCAATGCTGCTGTTACTGCCATTGTTATTTCCTCCTGTAATTTTCTTTATTTCTTATTCTGCGTCAGCCTCTGCTGCTTCGTCTGCCGGAGCTTCCTCAGCCATGGACTCGCCCTGGTTAGCTTCGAGTACAGCGTCTGCCATGCATCCTGCGATCAGTTTGACTGCTCTGATAGCGTCATCGTTTGCAGGGATGACATAGTCAACATCATCCGGATCGCAGTTTGTATCAACAATACCAACTACAGGAATGTTGAGCTTTTTAGCTTCGTTTACAGCGATTTTTTCTTTCTTCGGGTCAACTACGAAAATAGCTCCCGGCATTCCGTTCATATCTTTGATGCCGCCGAGGAATTTTTCCAGTTTGTCGGCTTCATGATTCAGTGTCTGGACTTCTTTCTTTGACAGCTTGTCGAATGTGCCGTCTTCTTCCATCTTTCTGATGTCAGCAAGTCTCTTGATCCTCTTTGAGATCGTCTTGTAGTTTGTCAGCATTCCGCCCAGCCATCTCTGGTTGACGAAATACTGTCCGCAGCGCAGAGCTTCATCTTTGATAGCTGCCTGAGCCTGCTTTTTCGTGCCTACGAAAAGAACCGGCTTGCCGGACTCAGCAACGCTTCTTACGAATTCATAAGCGTCGTCGATTTTTTTAACTGTTGTCTGAAGATCGATGATGTAGATACCGTTTCTCTCCGTGAAAATGTACGGAGCCATCTTAGGATTCCATCTTCTTGTCTGGTGACCAAAATGAACACCAGCTTCGAGAAGCTGCTTCATAGAAATTACTGCCATATTAACCTCCTGGTTTTACTCTTCCACCCATGATCATTCGTCCGGCCAAACCATTTGACATGGCACCTTGCCGCACCGGCATGAGTGTGCATAATAATGATAACTAAAATGTGCTGAACGCACGAATAATATAATACTACAACGGACATATCATTTCAAGCAAATTTGTATTATTTACTGAATGTCTTTGCATATATATTCGGCAAATGCGTTTTTCGCTCTGCAAAAGCTCTTGCGCCCGAGATTTTTTGCGGACCCGTCTGAAAAAATCACCTTTCTGTCCTCCATTGATATTACATGTCTGAGATTTATGGCAAGATACGAATGGCACTCATATAGATCTTTGCAGCGTTCAGTATATTTTTTCAGATCCGCGCAGCTGCCGCGTATATAAATTTTTCCTTTTTCAGTAGCAAATACCAGTTCATGATAATCCTTTTCTATGTATATGATCTCATCATAAAACAATTTTTTTGTAACGCTCCTGTTGCTGATGGGAATATATTCTGCAGTATTCGTCTTCTTGCCCTTCATGATCCTTCCCCCTGTTGTCTGCGTCAAAATAAAAACAGCAGCCCGGGCTGCTGTAAGCGTTTGCTATTCTTCTTCGCGTTTGTAAGTGATCAGATCCTCGGCAATCTCGTTGGCGGCCTCTGATACCGGATTTTCCGTATCGGCCCCTTCTATCAGTACCGGCTTGCCGTCGATTATATCTCTGGCTCTTTTTGCCGTGAGTATTGCCAGCGTGTATTTGCTGTCTGCTTTTTGTTTGATCTCATCGATCGCAGGATAGAGCATCATATGGTTTTCCTCCTTATTGATTATCTTTTTATCGTGCTTTTTTATCGTGTTCTTCGCAAATGATTTTTTTGACTTCGGCGACTGCCTCATCAAGATCATCATTTACGACCTGATATCCGTATTCATCTGCCAGTGAAATTTCATGCTCAGCCTCTGACAATCTGCGGCTGATCACCTCTGCCGAATCCGTTCCTCTTCCTTTCAGTCTCTTTTCCAGTTCTTCCAGCGAAGGCGGCCTGATAAATATAAAAGTCTCTTTCGGATAATCCTTCATCACGTTCATTGCACCCTGAACGTCTATGTCCAGCAGCACGTCCGTGCCTGAATCCAGTCTGGCATTTACTTCTTTTCTCAGTGTTCCGTAATAATTGCCGTAGACATCCGCATATTCGACAAAAGCATCCTCACTGATCGCTTTTTCGAATTCATCCTTTGTAACAAAGAAATAGTGCACACCGTCTATCTCTCCCTCGCGCGGATCTCTTGTTGTCATTGAAGTGGAAAACTCTATGTTATCCATTTCACTCAGGATCCTGTTACAGATCGTTCCCTTGCCTGTTCCGGATGGTCCGGATATAACGACCAGTATGCCCTTTTTCATATCGCCTCCGCATATAGCTTTAATTGCTGTATCGTCTGAACCTTTTCGGTTTCAACGAAATATTATAGCATTATTTTGTTTCTGACGCAATACTTATTCGATATTCTGGACCTGTTCCCTGATTTTCTCAACTTCACTCTTTATCTCAATTACTGCTCCGGTAATATCATTGTCATTAGCCTTGGAGCCGATCGTATTAGCTTCTCTGTTCATCTCCTGAACGAGAAAGTCCAGTTTTTTACCATTCGACTTTGCTGCGCCCAGTATCTGATGCAGCTGTGAAATATGACTGTCCAGACGTACCAGTTCCTCGGTAATATTTGTTTTATCCGCGAAGACGGCAGCCTCCAGCAGGATCCTTTCATCCGGCACTTCTACCATTCCCTCAACGAGCTCGCTTATTCTGTCATACAGCTTTTGCTTGTATTCCTTTACGATTTCGGGGGCACGCTCTTCGATCTCGCTGACATATTTTCTTATCAGCTCTCCCCTCATAGTCAGATCTTCGGCAAGCTTCTGCCCTTCGATCACTCTCATCTGATCGAGATTCGCAACGGCAGTCCTGACTGCTTCTTCGATCGAAGATGTGACTTCTTCCTCATCATCGATATCGGGCGCATTCTTCATTACGTCCGGCAGATTCGCGATCGTTTCAAGACTGATCTCTCCTTCAAGGCCGAACTCATCTTTCAGCATCCTGAGATTGTCGATATACTGTCTGGCTACCAGCGGATTCAGCTTTATCGTGATATCCTCCTCCGTGATGCTCTCGACAACGACTGAGACCTCCACCTTGCCGCGTTTCACTGTTTCTTTGATAATACTTTTGATTTTCTCTTCAGCAAAGCTGTATCTTCTGGGCATCTTGATGAAGATGTCCGAATACCTGTGGTTCACACTTCTGATCTCACATATGACGTTCCTCTTGCCGTCTGTGAATTCCCCTTTGCCAAAACCTGTCATGCTCTTTATCATCAAATTTCTCCTTTTTCGTCCGTATGATTTATGATAACTGATTTATTATATCAAATAGCACCGGCTTTTTCGACCCCGAATTCATATATATCATTTTTACCGGACACGGTCCGCCGGGAGCAGATGATATTTCAGGATACCGTCAAAAAAAGAACTGCCCGTCTGACAGTTCTTTCGGCTCCGTGATTTTATTGACTCTTTGTGATCCGGACAAACCCTCTGTTAATACTTTGTTTTATTTGCCATATGGCTTACATATTTGATACACTCTTCGCATATGTAGCCTTCCTTGAAAGGATGCGTGTGATACGTACTTTTGCAGATGTTACACTCGTGATGTCTCATTATACGCACCTCCTTCCTGCAGTTTTACGGAGCCTGCCACCAGTATCAGGAAAGCAGCTCCATATTAGGACGTCGTATAGCATAAATCAACAGGATGACCTGAAAATGGCAGATCATGACCCTGTTTTGTCATTTGACGCACTTTTCCGGATCTTCAGGTGTCACGTAAACCGTTCTGTTGTCAGTGAAAATCACCATGCCCGGTTTTGCGCCGGAAGGCTTTTTCACATGCCTTACCTCAGTTATATCTACCGGTACGTTTTCCGAGCCTCTGGCTTTACTGTGCCATGCTGCTATTTTTGCAGCTTCAAACAGATCTGTTTCATCCGGCTTTTTACCTTCAGTAAAGAGTATCGTATGCGACCCGGGTATATCCTTGGTATGCAGCCAGATGTCCATTCGTCCGGCCTTTTTTAATGTAAGCTCATCGTTTTCTCTGTTATTTCGTCCCGCCAGGATCCGCATTCCTGACGCCGTAAAATATTCGTATGGTTTTGATTTTTGCTTTTTCTGAAGCCCTTTTGTTTTACGCCTCCTGAGAAATCCCGCATCCGTTAGTTCTGTCCTAAGCTGATCGATCTCATCAGTCGTCCTTGCATTATCTATGAATCCGGCAACTGACTCTATGTATGTGATATCGTCATCAGTTTCTTTAAGCTGTTTTTTCTTTTCAACGATGGCAGTCTTGCTCTTGCTGTATTTTTTGAAATACATCTGGGCATTCTTTGAGGGAGCATAGCGTACATCCAAAGGTATTGTGATGGGACTGCCGTCATAATAATTCGTGACTCTGGCCTCTTTGTCTCCGGTCTTGATCAGGTGCAGATTTGCCGTGATCAGTTCTCCGTAGAGCCTGTATTTTTCCGAATTCTCAGCCTTCAGAAGGTCTTCCGAAAGGCGCTGCTTTTTCAGTCTTAGTTTTTTCAATATAGATCTGACCGATCTGTCCAGGGTCTGTGCCTTCTGACGAACCCTGTTAGAAGCGCTTCGATGCAGGTAATACCATTCGACAGCTTCACTTACCGTATCGAAAGCTCGTATGTTATAGCGTTCTTCATATTCCGGAATACGAATGACATGAAAATCAGCAGGCACGTCATCCTCTTTCAGGTATACCGCCGGACAGAGCCTGCCGCTGTCGACATCGCTTATGAGACCGGCAACTCTTTTGCATATTTCACGCGGATCAGGATCCTGTGCCGCGAACCTTGCCATTACAGGAGAAAGGCCGCTGACTGAGTCAAGTATCGTCCTGCTGAGTTCCCTGCCTTCAGGCAGCGAAGCCAGAAAATCCTCTGTGACCTTATCTGCCGGCACCTTGCCCTGTGATGGCGGATACTCATATGGCTGTCCGGGCAGGACCTGGCGCACCCTGCTCTCATCTATTGAAATACGTTTGATGCTGTCAACGATCTTCAGGGACTCTTGCACAATATCTGCAAGGATAATGTTGCTGTGACGGCCCATGATCTCGATGATCAGTTTTTTGTCAGTACGAAATCCCATCTCATCTCTGGATTCGAATGATATTTCGATGATCCTTTCCGTATCGACCTGAACGATATCGACGATGCGGCTGCCCTGAAGATGCTTTCGCAGCAGCATGCAAAACGAGGAAGGATTCGCCGGATTATCATACTGTTCCTGTGTAAGCCATATACCTGCGTGATCGTTGTTGCTCGAAGCATAAAACCTCACCCGGCCGTCCGGTCCGTGTACAAAAAACACCAGCTCGTCTTTTTCGGGCTGATATATCTTTTCAACTTTGCCGCCGGTCAATGCTCTGCCCAGCTCTCGTGTTACCGATCTTGTTACTATTCCATCAAAAGCCATATCAATTATACCTGTTACCTGCTCTGCCTGTTTTCCTCACTGAAACTGCTGTCTCAGCACTTTCAGCAGCTTCTCAAATTCATCAGGCAGCGGACTTTCAAACTCCATATACTCGCCTGTCACCGGATGCTCGAATCCAAGGAGATATGCATGCAGCATCTGGCCATGAACTCCGTACGGATTTTTTGAAGGTCCATATACTTCATCTCCCAGCAGCGGATGCTTCATGTATGACATATGCACCCTGATCTGATGTGTGCGGCCTGTTTCCAGACGGGCTTCAATGAGAGTAAAACGTCCGAATCTCTCAAGCACTTTGTAATTGGTGACGGCCCTCCTTGCATTAACATCAGTAACAGCCTGTTTCATTCTGTTAGTAGGATGTCTGCCGAGCGGCAGGTCGATCCGGCCCTCGTCTTCTTTAAAATTATTATATACGACAGCCTTATAAGCTCTTGTAATGCTGTGCTCTTTTAACTGCGCCGCAAGGCTGCGGTGTGCCCTGTCCGTCTTGGCTATCATCAAAAGACCGCTGGTGTCTTTATCTATCCTGTGAACTATGCCGGGTCTTTCCACTCCGTTGATCGAAGACAGTCTGTCTTTGCAATGAAACATGATCGCATTGACCACCGTGCCTGTCATATTGCCTGTACCCGGGTGAACCACCATTCCCTTCGTTTTATCGATGACCATCAGATCATCGTCTTCGTATACGATTTTCAGAGGAATATCCTCAGCAATGATATCAAGAACTTCGGGCGGCGGGATCGTTACAGCTGCCTTATCGCCCGCTTCGATCTTTCTTTTTTTTGCGGTACACACCTCTCCGTTCAGCATTACGTGTTCATTTTCTATCAGCTTCTGGACGCTGCTTCTGGACATGTCATCCAGAGCAGACGAAAGAAAAAGATCCAGTCTGCTGCCGGCATCATCTGCTTCTGCACTGATAGTTATTATATTTTCTTTATTCGTATTATGTTCTTCTGTCATCTTATTCACACTTCTTTTTGTTCACATTTCAATTTTTCTATATTTTCACATCACATTCTTTACTGCATTCGCCGGCTCACGCTTTTTTATCTTTTTCTTCGAACAATAATATACTCAAACACAGCAGCACACACCCGCATGTGACACAAATATCAGCAAAATTGAAAACAGGAAAGACCCGAAAATCGATGAAATCGATCACATATCCCAGCCTTATCCTGTCGATCAGATTCCCAATGCCTCCGCCTGTGATCAGCGAAACGGAATACATCATCAGTTTATTTTTGCTGTTTTTATTAATTATTACAAATACCAGTCCGACACACAAAAGCAACGCAGTCACTATTGCCAGAATATCTGCATGTCCCTGGAAAAAACTAAATGCGGCGCCGCGGTTTCTCACATATGTTATATGAAACATCCCTTCGATCAAAGCACTGGTCTCACCGGCACTCATATTAGTTGCTATCATCCATTTGATGCCCTGATCGATCCCCAGAACAGCAAATATCAAAAGAAAATACCGCATAGTTATTATAAATCTCCGGCATCTGCCGCATCAGCGATGTCGTGAGCGCTTATGACCATTGTCCTGCGTTCGTCATCTCCCTTTGAAAAAAGACTGGTCTCATCTTTTATCACTGTACCTGCCACAGCTGTATTTCTGTTCAGGCCGGATTTTTCGGAATCAAATTCTGCGGCATTATCATCGCTTTCCTCTGTCAGATCTTCTGCCAGTATTTCTTCAAGCTTGTTTTCGCTGAAATCGGGGAACATATTGTCCTGGACTGATTCAAATCTGAAAAGTTCATTTTCCAGCATCTTTTTATATCTGTCTCTGAATTCGATATATCTGTCATGAAGATGCTTGTTTTCTTCTTCAAGACGCTGGACCCTTTCTCTTGCCTCATGCATCACGGCATCGGCTTCGAGTTCGGCATTACTGACTATTATTTCAGCCCTCTTCTCCGCGCTGACGGATATATCATTCATGAGCTCCTGAGCCTGCTGCATCGTCTTTGATATTTCGTTTTCGGCTGTGCGGTATTTTTCCAGCTCACGTTCCAGGAAAGTCACCTCTTCACTGAGTTTTTTATTATCTTTATACAGCTTTTCAAATTCAAGAGTCATGAGGTCCAGGAAAGTATCCACTTCGTCCTCCCTGTATCCGCGGACACCTCTGGCAAACTGCTTGCTCTGGATATCTTTAGGAGTGATCATTTATTACCTCCAGCTTTCACTATTTGAAAAATCAAAGCCTTTACTCTCAAGGACGGATGCCGAAACGTCAACATTTGCCGGAGCGAACACAAAGATATTGTTTGCCACCTTCTGAACGGTCCCGTTGAGGGCGTATGTCGCTCCGCTGAGGAAGTCAAAGATTTTCTTTGCTGTTTCTGTATCTATTTTTTCGAGATTTATGATTATCGGTCTTCTGTCTCTCAGTGAATCGACCAGTTTCGGACATTCCTCAAAACCATCGGGCTCAGTTACCACCATTTTAAAATCCATCGGATTTCTGCCCTGCTGCATTGGAACAACCTTGTCATTACGGGTTCTGGATGCATAACTCATTCTTGGTTCGACCTTCTGTCTTTCCATCTGAGCTCCGGCAGCTCTTATCTCTTCCTCTGTTATATCATCATCGTCATATTCTTCTATGCCCACCAGATCTTTAAATTTGTCAAAAACGCCCATTGCAATAATCCTCCTTTGATCCTTTTATTAATATACTCTTGCGCCAAAGATCGCCGTACCAACTCTTACAAGGTTGGAACCCTCTTCCATGGCCGTAATATAATC
>CADCRD010000007.1 GCA_902803725.1 uncultured Eubacteriales bacterium | reverse complement strand
GCATTTTAGATGAATTCTTTGGATACCAGCTCTTTTTCATCAAAATCAAGTGTCGATTCGTCGCCGAGATCTACGACTTTCAGTTCTTTTTTGCGGTAAATGATATCGTACATTACAGGGACTATGAACAGTGTCATCAGCGTCGCGTACAGAAGACCTCCTATCGTAACTATAGCCATATCCTGACCCATTTCCGCACCCTGGCCGTTGCTGACTGCCATGACGGACATCGCGAGTATTGTCGTGAGAGACGTCATCAATATGGGACGCATTCTTGTTTTTCCTGTCTCGATGAGAGCGCGGCGCTTTTCCATGCCGCCGCGGCGAAGCTTGTTGGTATAGTCGATGAATACGATGCCGTTATTTACAACGATGCCGGACAGAACCAGAAAGCCCATGAGTGCGATGATGGAAATCTCGTGTTCTGTGATCATCAGCGCCAGGAATCCGCCTGTGAATGCCAGAGGGATCGTGAACATGACGATGAACGGTGAGAGGAAGTTCGCGAATTGAGCCACCATAATAAGATATACCAGAATGATCGCCACGAAGATCATCATAAGCATGTCGTGAACCATTGTGTTTACAGATTCGACCTCGCCTGCGATCTCCAGTTTATAGCCGTCTGGCACCTTGTAATCTTTGATTTTTTTCTCAAGTTTGCGGCTGAGCAATGTTGTGTTGTAACCTTCTTTTGTTGTAGCATTCACTTTGATCACTCGCGAACCGTTGTCATGGCTGATGTCTGTGATGCTGTCTTTAAAACTGATTTTGGCTATATCTCCCAGACGAACTGTTTTCTTTTCATTTGATGCAGAGTCGTTGCTGTCCGAACCGGAAGAACTATAGTTGCCTGAACTGCCTGATCCGGAGGCCGCACCGTTTTGTCCGCTGTTATCGGCCTCTATTTCAAAGTCAAGCAGATTCCTCTTTGTAAGCATGTTTCTTTCATCGACCAGATCGACATCGATGATGCTGCCGTTCACATCTATGCTGGTTGCCTTTTTGTCAGTTGTGAGCTTTTTCTGCAGTGCCGAATAGACCTGGGCTACAGTCAGCCCTTCGCGGGCAGCTTTTTTCTTGTTGATGTCAAGAACGATTTCTTTTTCGCTGGAATCCTGACCATTGGTGATCTTTTCGAATCCTTTGAGATCTTTGGCCATCTTCATCACATCTTTGCTGATGCCAAGAAGCTTGTCATCATCCTCGCCGAAAATATTTACCTCAAGTCCCCGTCCGAACAACTGAGAAGTGTCGATGTTAGAAGACTGCACAGTATAGCTGTCGAGGTTCTTTTCTTTGAGTATTTTTTCTATTTTATCCGCGATCTCCAGATTTCGATCGGCATAGTCTTCTTTGAGTTTTATCATTGTTGAAAACTGTTTGTCTTGCCCCATGCCCATTCCGAGTGTTGTGCTCTGGATGGTTCCGACCATTTTAACACCGTTGATCTGACGGATCTCATCTGAAATAACATCTGCCAGATTGAAATCATCCGTCTGTGATTGTTTTTGCGGCATCTGCATCGTTGCCGACATCTGATCGCTGCTGATTTCAGGCATGATGACAACGCCGGTCGTAAAGACCTTCGCGGCGCACAGGATCAGCAAAACGACTGCCACAGCGATCGGAATGATTTTTCTTCTTAGACAGAATTTAAGAGCGATCTCGTATTTTTCTTTTAATTTGTCGATCACCGGATCTGGTTTGGGCTGTGCGTTTCTGAGCAGCGTCGAAGACAGTGACGGAACGACGCTGAGTGCAACTATCAGGCTGGCGAACAGACTGTACGTGATCGTAAGACACATATCCATCATCATGTCCCGTGTCAGACCGTTGGTGAAGAGTATAGGCACGAAGACGCAGACCGTTGTCAGCGTCGAGGCGATGATGGCTCCCGACACCTGCCTGGCTCCGATCACCGCTGCACGGGCAGAGCCGACACCTCTGGCCTTCAGCCGGTAAATGTTTTCTGTGACGACTATTGCATTGTCGACCAGCATTCCTATTCCCAGAGCCAGTCCGGAAAGTGAAATTATGTTCATCGTTATATCGGTAAAGTACATTGCGAGTATCGCGAATATGACACTAAGAGGAATAGCCAGCGCCACAACGATCGTTGGCCGGATGCTGCGCAAAAACAGCATCAGTATCAGTATCGCCAGCAGTGCGCCGAATATCAGGTTTGAAAAAACGGAATGGATGATGATCTCGATATAATCGCCCTGATCCATCATTCTGTTGAAATGAAGACCCGGATGTTCTTCTTCAAGTTTTGATTCAGCTGATTTGAGCAGTTTTGAAACAGCTGACGTTCCCGCTGAACTGGTCTTGTATATCGCAAGGACAGCGGCGTCGCTGCCGTTGACCTTGGCATAAGTGTCGCTGCTGTTATTTACCATTTTAACAGTGGCAACATCTGAGAGCTTTACATCGCCCACGCCGTCAATGTGCATGAGAACCAGTTCTTTGATATCTGACAGACTGCGGCTTTCTTCGTCGATCTTGAGCAGATATTTGGTTTCGTCGTCAGAGATATATCCTGCAGGCATTGAAAAATTCTGGGCGCTGATGATCCCCTGCAGTGTATCGAGGGATAAAAGCTGCTCGGCATTTGCGTTTTCCAATACGGATTCTCTGTTTTCTCTATACTCTTTATATCCGTCATTCAGCTCCTTCTGACTGTCGTTCAGCTGTGAAAGGGCATTTGATATCTGCGCTTTGGCACTTCCGAATGCGGTCGCTGCAGACATTTTGCCTGATTCGACCTTTTCATAATTCTTCGTTGCCTTGCTGATCTGCTCGCCGGCCTTCTGGTTCGCTATCTTGGAAGCTGACATTCTGGTACTCAGGTTTGCCAGTTCCACGTCGATCTGGTCGACACGGGATTTCATCTTGTCGTAGGTCTGGCGCAGCGGAGAGCCTTCCGGCAGCTGCTTTACCTGCTCGCCCATGGCATTTATCTGCTGCTGATAAGCTGATTTTTCGGCTTCGAGTGCCGACTTGTAAATCTCCAGGCTCTGATAGTCTGATTTCATTGCCTGCTGGGTAGCGATGGCTTCGTCCATCATCCTGCTGTATTTTGCCGTCTGCTTTTCGGTTTTCTTTTCCTGAGCATCCAGCTTGTTTTGCTGATTCAGGAGTTTGCTCTTCGCGCTGGAAAGAGCACTCTGTGCAGAGTCGAGTTTACTCTTCGCATCATCAAGCTTTTCTATAGCTGAATCATATATTTTTTTGTTCAGCTTGTTCACCTTTTTCTTGTTGAGATTGACTTCAATGGAATCGTTTACTATTCCGGCGGTCTGGACGCTGGCAACGCCATCCTGACGCTTCAGATCGGGAATGACGTTTTCTTCTAAATATTCGGACAGTTCGCCTCCGCTCATCTTTTTGTAATCGCAGCTGACGTAACTGACAGGCAGCATGTCCATTGAAATCTCCATCAGGACCGGTTTGGCTGCCGTATCAGGCAGTTCCAGCTGATTGGCTGCCGTTGTTGCCTTGATCATGGCGCTGTCCATGTTTGTGCCGTCTTCAAACTCCAGAAATACCTGGCTGGCATTTTCCGATGAAGTACTGATGACGTTCTTCACTCCGTTGACAGTAGCCAGATTGTTTTCGACCGAAGTGGTGATCTCCTTTTCGACCTTTTGCGCCGAAGCGCCCGGATATGAAGTAACAACAAGAATGTACGGAAGATCCATCTTCGGGAAAAAATCCGTAGTCATTTTTCTGAATCCCGTAACGCCCAGTACCAGAAGTACCAGCACACATACGAGAACAATATATGGTTTTTTAACACTGAATTTTGACATGTTATCGGTTAGACGGCTGTCTGAAGTTCTTTAATATGTGGTTATGAGTTGTTGCCCGGCCGGGCCGGACTGAGTGTATCAGTTCAATGGTTTTGGATAAAGGCAATTGTACCATTTTGAGGTGATTATTGATACATTTTGTAAGCAATTTGGTGCTTTCGGGAACCAAAAAAATTTTTGATTTCCTTTATATTGATGCAAAAAATCGAACATCTAGTTAAAGTAAAAGAGTTTTATAAAAGATTATTTGCATATTTTGTGTTTCGATAAAAACTATCAATATCAGTCGTCAAAATCACTGGGGATGAGAACAAATTCAATCAGAATGTATGCAAAAATAAACAACGCAAGTGCAAATTCCATTGAAACAAAAATGATTTTTTTTGAAAGTGATCTGCGCCTGGATGAGCCATGGCTCTTCGCGAAAGGAAAATTAAAAATTTCTGTCGAATAAATCTCAACTATGTGATAATATTAACACGTTAAAAATGATCAATCGTTGTCAATCATTATAAGTTAATTATTAAGAAAGGTTTAACGCAAATGGATTTTATCAAAGAGTACAATGAAAAATTAAAGACACCGGAAGAAGCGGTGAAAGTCGTCAAGAGCGGTGACTGGGTGGACTATGTAGTAGGTCTTGGTATTCCGGAAATCCTTGACAAGGCGCTCGCAAAGAGAAAGGAAGAGCTGTTCGATGTTAAAATCAGAGGATATCTCGTTCTTCATCCGCTGGAAACTATCGAATCAGATCCGACAAGAGAACACTTCCACTACAATTCCTGGTACATGTCAGGCTATGAAAGAAAACTGTGCGACAAGGGCCTTGGAAGCTTCAGCCCGATGATCTTCAGGAATCTGCCGTCATACTACAGAAAAGGACATGCTCCTGTAAACGTTGCTATGATGCAGGTATCGCCGATGGACGATCACGGATATTTTTACTTCTCACTGAGCTGCTGCTCAGCAAGAGCTGTCATGGATGTTGCTGATTACATTATCCTCGAGGTCAACGAAAATCTGCCAAAGGTACAGGGCACACAGAACGTTATCCACATCTCCGAAGTAGATGCGATAGTTGAAGGTGAGCACGGCCCGCTGTCAACAATGCCAAAACCGGCACCGACAGATATCGACACAAAGATCGCTGACATCATCGTTTCAGAACTGAAGGATGGAGTAACGATCCAGCTGGGTATCGGCGGACTTGCAAACGTTATCGGTGCAAAGATCTCAGAATCAGATCTGAAAGACATCGGCGTACACACAGAGCTGCTGGCAGATGCTTACTATGATCTCTACGAAGCAGGAAAGATCACAAATGCAAAGAAAAACATCGACAGACATAAGACTGTATTCGGCATTGCACTCGGTTCTCAGAATCTTTATGACTGGGCAGCTGACAACCCGTCCGTCCTGACAACAGGAATCGACTACTGCAACGATCCGTATGTGATCAGCCAGATAGACAACTTCGTATCCATCAACAACTGCGTATCCATCGACCTTTACGGACAGATCAACGGCGAGAGTTCCGGATCAAGACAGATCTCCGGAACAGGCGGCCAGCTCGACTTCCTGACAGGAGCATATATGTCAAACGGCGGCCAGGCTTATATCTGCATGACTTCATCATACAAAGACAAGCAGGGCAACCTCAAATCAAGAATCGTTCCGACATTCAACGGCGATGCTATCACTGACCCGAGGAGCCAGGCATTCAATGTCGTAACTGAATACGG
>CADCRD010000006.1 GCA_902803725.1 uncultured Eubacteriales bacterium | reverse complement strand
TAGTTAGCCTTTTCTAACCCAATTATATAATTTCCGGTCGCTTTGTCAACAGTAATTTAAAACTGCTGCGATCATCAGCAGCAGTTTTAAGTGTCAATATCAATATTATCTTGGAGGAAAGGTTATGATAATTTGTTTAGTTAGCGTGTTTTTTTATGATCGAGAGGTCTGCGGGTCTGTTTTTCCCGGCACCTCCTGATAGCTGATTATTATTTTACTGAGACCGTCAGTTTTTCGACCGGTCTTCCCTCTGCGTATAGTCTGCTGTATACAGAATTGCATTTCTTGTATTGCGCGAATTTCTTTTTCGCCTTTTCTTCATCGCCGAACACCTTCCAGGCGCCGACACATTTGCATTTTTTGTTGTCTTTGTCCAGAAAACCTTTTACGTCTTCAGGAGGATACCCCAGGAACAGTCCTATCTCATGAGGAAAACTTTGTGATGTCCTGAGCCTGTCCATCAGGTGAGCCAGACATTTGCCCAGCCCGGGGCAGTATTTTCCCGCACACTGTGTTCCCTGTCCGCCGTACCCCAGGCAGCACTCCGCTTCATATCCTGCATCTTTCAGCAGTTTCAAAGCCTCTTCATCAGCCAGGTCTTCTTCCAGTTTTTCAGGACGGAACAGATAGATAAGTGCCTTGTTATCACTGTATTTCAGAGGCATCACCCGGACTCCTTTGTCTGAAAGTTTTATATTTATCAGGTGTAGGTACTCTTTCAGTTCTTCTTCTGTCTTATATCCGCAGTTGAACAGGTTGGCTGTCTTAAGGCCTGCCAGTGTCGGCGAACAATGTCTTATCAGTAATTCTTCAGACATTATCTATCTCAACTTTCTATTCTGATTTCCGGCCCTATATCTTTATGATTTAGTTAGCGCTCACTAACTTCATGCTGTATATTTGGCAGCCCTTTCAGGCCGCCTTATATGGCATATGTCGTGCAGCGTTTATAAACTTGAATTATTTACGCATTCATTATACTGTCCGCACTGGTTAGTTATTACTAACTGTGTTTATTATATACCGCTTCTTTCATTTGTCAAACACTTTTTAAGAAAAAATCCATCTCCGTCTTTTCGGAGCTTCTCACGCGCATTTTCCTGATACATCTGAGCCGGCTCAGCTTTCAGGGATCATTCTCTGAATGAACTTTCATGCAGTTTTGCATATTCACCGCCTTTTTCGATCAGTTCCTTGTGTGTTCCTTCTTCAGCGACGCGACCGCCTTCTATAACAAATATCCTGTCAGCATCACGTATGGTGGACAGTCTGTGCGCGATCACCAGAGTCGTTCTGCCTTCTCTGAGCCGGTCAAAGGCTCCCTGGATCTTTTCTTCGGTTATTGTGTCCAGCGCCGATGTTGCTTCATCGAGGATGAGGATCTTAGGATCTTTCAGTATTATCCTGGCAATGGATATTCTCTGCTTTTGTCCGCCTGAAAGTCTGGTTCCCCGCTCACCCACATATGTATTAAACTGATCAGGCATTTCCATGATATCATCGTATATCTCCGCCATCTTCGCAGCTCTTATCACCTCTTCATATGTGGCGCCGGGTCTGCCATACCTGATGTTTTCCAGTATTGTATCAGCAAATATGAACACATCCTGCTGAACGATACCGACGCTGCGTCTCAAAGAAGCCTTTGTGGCGTCCCTGACATCCATTCCGTCTATCAGGATCGCACCGTCCGTAACATCATAAAATCTGGGGATCAACTGGCAGAGCGTCGTCTTTCCTCCGCCCGACTGTCCGACGAATGCGGCCGTCTCCCCGCCTTTAACGGAAATGCTGATCTCGTGCAGCACCTCACCGCTCATATCGCCGATGTCCTGCCCCTGTGATTTGACATTGCGCCCGCCATTTCCGGTGTTATAAGCAAACGAAACATTTTTCAGCTCGATGCTGCCTTCACAGACAACCATCTCCCTGGCATCAGGCTTTTCTCTGACCTTGGGCTTTACCGCCATGACTTCCATGAATCTTTTAAGACCGGCTGTGCCGTTTGTGAATATCTCGGCAAAGTTGGACATTTTTCTGATCGGATTAATGAATGCACTGACAAACAAAGTGAATGTTATCAGATCTATATAATTAAGTTCGCCCTTCATGATAAGCCAGCCGCCAAATGCGATCACGCAGACCGGCATTATGCACATGAAGAATTCCTGGCTGGCGTTAAACCTGCCCATTGCTCTGTAATAATCCTTCTTTGCACCTTTGAACACATCGTTCGATTCTTCAAATCTTTCCTGATCCACATCCTCATTGGCGAATGCTTTTGATGTCCTGATACCCGAGATCCTCGATTCGATCTCGGAGTTGATATCGGCCATCGTCCTTTTGACATTCACCGACGCGCCTGACATATCTCGCCGGTTTTTCATGACGATGATAAGAAATATCGGGATCAGTACGGCAACTACGATCGCCAGTCTCCATTCGATCACGAACATGCAGACAAGCGCACCTGCTATCGTGAGGATCGAGATCAGCAGATCCTCCGGTCCGTGGTGCGCCAGCTCTGTTATCTCGAACAGATCGCCTGTCAGACGGTTCATCAGTTTTCCGGTGCGGTTGCGGTCGTAAAACTCAAAGTCCAGTTCCTGCATATGAATGAACAGTGCCTCTCTGATGTCTGCTTCTACCCGAATGCCAAAGGTATGCCCCCAGTACGTCATGATGTAATAGCATAACGAGCGCAACAGATAAAAGACAGCCACGAAGATCATCAGAACGAAGAAAATCCGGTACTGCTTTTCCGGCAGCAGATCATACATCGCTTTTCTTGATACCAGAGGAAATGCCAGATCGACTGCAGCAACCATTATGGCACAGAACATATCCAGTGCGAATATCCTGATGTGCGGTCTGAAATAACTGAATAGTGTTTTGATCAAAATCCTTCTCCTGCAAACATGGCAAATTTACTTAAGTGAATGCGTTTTCAAAGAAATATTGCCACATAACCGCACAGTTTTCAATGATAAGAATGTCTTTTCTTTACCCTTTCAATCATATTGTTTCAGCAGATGGCGATCATGATTATCTCTCAGTCATGAAAAGTAACCTTGAAGTACTGAAAAAAGCCCTTGACTGATGATAATAAAAAGAACTGCCTATTCACCCGGCAGTTCTTTTTTCTCTTTCTCATTACTTGATTTTTTAGTCTTATCCGGATCGAATCTGTTCGTATTGAGGCTGTGCATCTCCGGCATCAGCTCAGTGCCGACTGTTGCGAGCATCTTATCAAAGCTTTCGATTTCCTCTTCGGAAAACCGCTCTCGCATCCGGTCGGAAACTACGTTTATGTAATTCAGTGCTGAACCGTAATTCTTTTTATATTTAGGGGTCGGGATCAGATGATATTCTCTCTTGTCCCGTGTCGACTGGATCTTCTGGATATATCCTTTTCTGATCAGCCTGTTTACACGGTACGCCGCATTCGGCCCGGACAGTTTGGCAAAATGAGCAAAATCATTTACAGTCGGATGACGCAGTGCAGTGATGATTTCCAGATAAACAACTTCCTGAACCGAAAGAATTTCATCTTCGCTATCATCTACATCTCGCAGTATCTGACTGTACAGATGAAGTTTAAACTTGTTGTACACTCTGCCAAAGTTTCTTTCCAGCATTAAACTTACTCCTCTTGTACAGTATTATATCAAACTCACGCCTTAATAACAAATGACAGTTCCGCCTCAGCTGCTGTTTCTCCGTTTACCGTCGCCCTGGCCTTTCCGAATCCGACAGGCCCTCTCACCGCACTGATCTCACAGAAAAGCTCCAGAACATCGCCCGGCATGACTTCCTTCCTGAATCTGCATTTATTTACGCCGCCAAACAGAGCGATCTTTCCTCTGTACTCTTCGCTCACGAGAATGGCCACAGCACCGGTCTGCGCCATAGCTTCCAGCACCAGCACTCCGGGCATTACCGGATAATCGGGGAAATGTCCCATGAACTGCATTTCGTTTGCCGATACACATTTGATCCCTCTGGCACTCTTTCCCGGCTCAAGTTCCGTGATCCTGTCGACCAGCAGGAACGGATATCTGTGCGGCAATATCTTTTTTATTTCATTTATATCAAGTTCCATTTGAAATCTCCGTCAAAATAATAATTCAGCACTAATTAACTGTTTTGCTGCGCAGGATCAGACTCTCCTGAATATCAGCGAAGCATTGTGTCCTCCAAATCCGAATGAATTGCTCATCGCATATTCCATTTCGAGTGACTTTGCAGCATTCGCAGCTTTGTCGATATCACACTCGGGATCGGGGACTTTGTAGTTGATCGTAGGAGGGGCCACCTGACGATGAAGTGCCTCGGCTGTAATGATCGCTTCAATTGCGCCTGACGCACCCAGCGTATGTCCTGTCATTGATTTTGTCGATGACATCACGAGTTTTTCGGCTGAACTGCCAAAGACCTTTTTGACTGCCCTTGTTTCGCTGGCATCATTCATCGGTGTGCCTGTTCCATGAGCATTGATATAAGCGATCTGATCAGCTGTGATCCCTGCATCGTCCAGTGCATCCTGCATGGTTCTGGCAGCTCCCGAGCCATCCTCAAGCGGGGCTGTCATGTGATGTGCATCACATCCAACGCCGTATCCTGTTATCTCGCCTAATATCTTTGCTCCTCTTTTCACAGCATGGTCGTATGTTTCCAGCATCAATACTCCGGCACCCTCGCCCATTACGAAGCCTTCTCTTTCCTTGTCGAACGGGATACATGCGCGTTCGGGATCGTCAGATGTGCTTACTGCTCTCATTGAGGCAAAACCGCCAACGCCGAGATCCGTTATACTGCTTTCACTGCCGCCGGCACAGATCACATCCGCATAACCGTCACGCAAAGCGCGAAAAGCTTCGCCTATCGCATTGTTTCCCGATGCGCAAGCCGTCACAATACAGCTGGAGCTGCCCTGAAAACCCAGTCTGATAGCTACAAGCCCTGCCGCCATATTAGATATGCACATAGGAATGAACAATGGTGAAACTGAATCAAATCCGCGTCTTTTGCCTCTTTCATATTCAGTTTCGATAGTTTTCAGTCCTCCTATGCCGCTGGAAATATAGACACAGCATCGCGCCGGATCTTCATCCTTGATGTCGACTCCGCTCTGCCTTAAAGCTTCATCTGCTGCTGCAACCGCAAACTGCGCGAACCTTGCTGTCCTGCGGGCTTCCATCTTCGTCATTACCGACGCAGGATCAAAACCCTTCACTTCGGCGGCAACCTTGACCTTTCTGTCTGTCGTGTCTATCAGCGTTAAGGGCGCTATTCCTCCGACTCCTGAGAATGCATTATCACACATCTCATATGCGCTGTTTCCTATGGGAGATATTGCACCCATTCCGGTTATTACTACTCTTTTCTTCTCCATTGGTTTTCTATTTGACCTCCCGGTTTATTTCCTTTCAACTCGTCCTGATCGATTCATTTTGACCAACATCGGCAATTCTTACATGCACATTCCGCCGTCCACGCAAATAGTATGACCTGTGATATAACTGGTGTCTCTGTCTGCGAGAAAAGCGACTGCTCCGGCAATGTCCTGCGGGGTCCCGATCCTGCCGGCCGGTATCTGTGAGATCATGCTTTGGACTGCCTTTTCAGGCATGGCATCTGTCATATCCGTTTTTACCATTCCGGGTGCAACAGCATTCACCGTTATATTTCTTGAAGCAACCTCTCTGGCATAAGCTTTTGTCATACCGATCACTCCGGCTTTTGCGGCACTGTAATTCGTCTGTCCCGGATTCCCCATGATCCCTGAAACAGAAGCGATATTGATGATCCTGCCATATCTTTTACGGATCATTACCGGTGCTGCGGCTTTCATCATATTGAACACACCTGTCATATCAACATCGATGACATCCTGAAAATCCTTTTCTGTCATCCTCATCAGAATATTGTCGCGTGTGATCCCTGCATTGTTTACGAGGATATCGATCCTGCCAAATGCTTCTTTTGCAGCGTCGATTATCCTGCTGCAGTCTTCCGGTTCAGCTACGTTTCCCTGAACGATGACCGTCTTCGCACCTCTTTCCTCACACAGCTTTGCAGTCTCCTCTGCAGCTGTCTTGCCGGAAGAGTAATTGATCACGACATCGCATCCCTTCTCTGCCAGTTTTACGGCTATTGCTCTTCCTATTCCCCGGCCTGCACCGGTGACCACGGCCGCATCTCTTGTTTCCTTAACATTTTTCTTCATTTCATTTTCATTCATTTTCGTTTCCCTTACCGTTTCTCTGTTTCCTTTTATACTTCTCGCATTGTGGCGAATCGCGGGTTCGCTGTCGTTTTCCTTATTTGTATCCATGTTGTGACCATGGGCACAACATTCATAAGCATCAATTAGAACAAGATTTTCTTCAGCATTTGTATTCCGCGATTATTTTTTCGATGTCACCGATATTCTCCGCTTTCATAGTCTTTATTTTTCTGTCAGTCTTTCTGACGAATCCGGAAAGCGTCTTTCCCGGTCCGACCTCTATGATCTGCTCTATTCCGTTTCTGCTCATATTCATGATAGTGTCCTCGAACATGACACTGCTGTATACCTGACGACTGAGAAGTTCCCGGATAGTCATATCATCTTTCTTTATATCTCCCGTATAGTTGAACAGAACCGGAAAACTCATTTCTCCGAATTGTATCTCTTTGAATTTTTCTGCCAGAGCATCGCCCACCGGCTTCATGCAGGATGTGTGGAAAGGACCGCCTACCGCCAGTCTTATAGCTTTTCCTGCTCCGCTTTCTGTAATGAGTTTTTCGCAGTATGCCACTGCTCTTTCACTTCCGGAAATAACTATCTGTCCCGGGCAGTTATAGTTCGCTATTTCAACGAATTCGTGTCCTTCATCCGTCACAGAAGATGATTTGCTGACATCTCTGCCGGCTCTTTCAACAAATTCTTTAAGCTGCCCGCGCTCCATTCCTATCACAGCGCTCATGACTGCATTTGTCCCTTCGGCCTGCCGGGCCATCAGCCGTCCTCTCAGCCTTATCAGATCCAACGCTGTTTCAAAATCGAAAACACCTGCTGCAGTCAATGCTGAGTATTCGCCCAGACTCAATCCTGCTGCCATATCAGGCGCAAAGCCCGGGATCTCTTCTCTTAAAATGTTATATACTCCTGCTGCAAAGGCCAGCAATACAGGCTGAGTGATCTCGGTCCTGACCAGTTCACTTTCCGGCCCTTCAAAAGCCGCCTGCCTTTCCTGCTCAGTCAGTGCATCGAATGCTTTTCTGAATGCCGGAAAACTTTCATAAAGATCCTTTCCCATTCCGGGATGCTGACTTCCCTGCCCTGCAAACAATATTCCTGTCTTCATTCTTTTCCCTTTCTGTCATGTCAGATCTGAAGTTATGCTTTTTCACACAGTTCTTTCAGTTCGTGATCATATTCTTCAAACAACTGCACCAGTATTTTTCTGACCGGTTTTATCTCCCGGATCATTCCGGAAACCTGTCCGGCCATCAGTGAACCGTATTTGACGTCACCTTCACGCACTGCTCTGCCAAGAGAACCCAATGTGAACTGTTCCAGTTCATCTTTTTGCGCTCCTGCCCGTTCTCTCTTCAGATATTCACGTGCCATCTGATTTTTGATGATCCTGACTGGCGCATTTACACTGCGTCCGGTAACGACCGTATCGTTTGATTTTGCTCTCAGAACAGCCTTTTTGTATTCTTCATGCACAGGACATTCAGAGCTTGCCAGAAAGACCGTTCCCATCTGAACTCCGCAAGCGCCTAAAATGCGTGCAGCCAGTATCTGTTTTCCTCCGGCTATGCCTCCGGCTGCGACTACGGGAATGCTGACAGCATCCGCGACCTGCGGAACCAGTACCATTGTTGTCAGCTCTCCGACATGACCTCCGCTCTCATAACCTTCTGCTATGATCCCGTCTACTCCCAGTCTTTCCATTCTGATCGCCAGCGCTGTCGAGGATACGACCGGAAATATTTTTATTCCGGCCCGCTGCCATTTTTCAATATACTTTCCGGGATTACCTGCTCCTGTTGTGATAAGACTCACACCTTCCTCACAGCAAAGATCAGCCAGATCATCAGCATGAGGATTCATCAGCATGATATTCACTCCAAAAGGTCTGTTGGTTGCCTTCCGGCAGTTTCTGATCTCGTTCTGCAGCTGCTCCGCGTCCATTCCGCCTGAGCCAATGATCCCCATAGCTCCTGCATTTGACACCGCAGCTGCAAATTCTCCTGTCGCCACGTTTGCCATACCCCCCTGAAATACGGGGAAATCCAGTCCAAACATGTTTTTGATTCTTTCCATTTTATTTTCCTGTTAATATTCCTTTCATACTTTTATGATCATGGATCCCCAGGTCAGTCCTCCTCCGAAGCCACTGCACAGAATTTTCCTGCCGGGGGTCAAAAGCCCTTTTTCACACATCTCACCAAGACAGATAGCAATACTTGCTGCTGATGTATTTCCTGTGTTCTGAATATTTTTGTAGAATTTTTCAGCCGGAAAAACAACTTTCTCCGCTACGCTGTCTATTATGCGCATATTCGCCTGATGACAAATGACATAATCTATTTCATCAGGACCGACTTTCGTTTTCTCCACCAGTTCATTGATAGACTGCGGTATTTTGCTGACAGCGAACCTGTATACTTCAGGCCCGTTCATATATATCGCGCCTTTATCTCCTCCGCATCCCAGAATCGTATCATTAGGCATGCAGCCGAAGTTCGATTCAAAAAAGCCATCTTCTGAATACTCGCAGACTATCGCTCCTGCACCGTCTCCAAACAGCACGCATGTCCTGCGGTCTGTCATGTCAGCACGTGAAGACAATTTTTCCGCGCCTATGATAAGAGCCTTTCTAAAGCTGCCTCCCGCCAGAAGAGCGTTTGCTGTTATGCACCCATATATAAAACCTGAACAGGCGCTGTTGATATCCAGAGTCAGAATATCATTTCCCGCACCCAGCTTTCCGGCAAGTTTGCAAGCCATCGAAGGTGTCGGGTCATCTTGTGTGAAAGTACATACCACTATCAGATCTATTTCCTCTGCCGTAACACCTGCACACTTCATTGCTGATAAAGATGCTTCCTGTGCCATATCCAAATTGCTTTTATTCTCTGCGATGTATCTCTGCCTGATACCTGTCTTTCTTCTGATCCAGGCATCGCTGGTATCGACGATCTTCGCCATATCGTCATTAGTCACGATACGGTCACCGTAAGAATAACCGCATCCCAAAATTCTAATTCCTGCCATATTTGCTCCCTGTTTTTCTTAATTTCAGATATCTTCTTTTTATCAGTTCCTCTCCGTCTGTTTTTAACAGCGGTTTCAGATTTCTTATTATCGCTTCATCGATCCTTCTGAACATAACAGCATATGATCCTTCCATCTCAAACGACGGTTCGGGTACGATTTCATCACATATACCCATTTCATTAAGATCGGCAGCGGTCAGTTTCATTTTTTCGCATGCTTCCTGCCATCTGTCCGAATCGTGCCATAAAATGCTTGCAAATCCTTCAGGGGAAAGTATGGAAAAGATACTGTTTTCCATCATTATCAATCTGTCGCTCACTGCAAACGCGAGAGCTCCGCCGCTGCCTCCTTCACCCGTGAACACGGATATCGTCGGAACGGAAAGCCTGCTCATTGTTTTTATGCACTCAGCTATTGCCTGACCTTGTCCGCGTTCTTCGGCCTCTTTTCCCGGATAAGCTCCGGGTGTATCGACAAAAGTGATCACCGGCCGTCCGAATTTTGCCGCCTGGAGCATCAGCCGGCTTGCCTTTCTGTAACCTTCAGGATCAGGCATACCGAAACGGTGTTTCATGTTTCCATCAAGATCATGCCCTTTGACATGCCCTATAACTGTAACGGGAATTCCGTGAAAAAAACCTATTCCGCCTGTCACGCTCAGATCATCTCCGTAGCATCTGTCGCCGGCCATCGGAATATAATCTTCAATGATGTTCTTTATATAATCTTCTGTTCCGGGCCTCAGGCTGCTGCGAGCCAGTTTTACCCTTTCAACAGGGCTCAGGCGGCCTGCCTTGTTTTGTTCCATCAGCGCACTCCCCTTTCATGAACAGCAAGCAGCTTTCCTATGGTCCTTCTCAGATTTTTTCTGCCGATGACCATGTCGCAAAAACCCTTTTCCATCTGGAATTCTGCGCTTTGAAATCCTTCCGGCAGTTCCTCTCCAATAGTCTGCTCGATCACTCGTTTTCCGGCAAATCCCACCAGGGCGCCTTTCTCTGCGATCGTCACATCGGCAAGACTTGCAAAGCTGGCTGTTACGCCTCCTGTCGTCGGATTGGTCAGAACACAGATGTACAGAAGCCCCGCTTCATCATGCTTCGCCACAGCAGCACTGGTCTTTGCCATCTGCATCAGAGACATTATGCCTTCCTGCATCCTGGCTCCGCCCGAAGCAGCAAATATTATGACCGGCAGCTTTTTTTTGACAGCATATTCAAACGCCAGAAAGATCTTCTCACCTACGGCAGTCCCCATGCTGGCCATCATGAATGCCGGATCCATCACACACAGTACTGTCCTGTGTCCGCTTATCCTTGCAGTTCCTGTCACAACAGCTTCTTTCAGTCCGGATTTGCTGCGGGCCTGTTTAAGTTTATTCTCATAGCCCGGAAAATCCAGAGGATCGTAACCTGTGCGTCCCTTGTTGAACTCTCTGAAGCTGCCTTCATCGCAAAGCATACTGATCCTGTCATAAGCAGGTACTTTCATATAAGCCCCGCATTCCGGACAGATATAAAGATTGTTTTTTATTTCCTCTGCAGGATCTTTATGTCCGCATTTTTCACACGTAACGATCGAATTGTTCTCTGATTGTCCTGCTGAAGGAAAGGCCAGACGCGATATGCGCCCGATTTCGTCGAGTATTTTTTTTCTCTCTTTAAACGGATTCATTCAGCCTCCCTCCTGCAGCGTCATACAGTTCCAGCAGGTGATCGCCGTGTTTTTCCATAAAACCTGTATTGTAGTCTCCTCTTAAAAATTCTCTGTTATACAAAATCAGCTGCAATACAGGAAGGTTTGTTTTACAGCCGCGTATGATCGTCTCTCCCAGAGCTCTTCGCATCCTGCGCACAGCCTCAAGTCTCGTATCACCATATGTGATCACCTTAAGGATCATAGAATCATAAAACGGACTGATCCTCATGCCGCTGTAAAGGGCACTTTCTACCCTTACACCAAGACCCGACGGCAGATGCAGGAAATTGATCTCAGAAGGATCAGGCGCATAATCGTTATAGATATCTTCAGCACAGACCCTGCACTCGATCGAGTGGCCGCGGATCACGATATCCTGCTGAGCCATATTCAGTCTGAGGCCGGATGCTATTCTTATCTGCTGCTTGACTATATCCGTCCCTGTGATCATCTCGGTAACAGGATGTTCGACCTGCAGTCTGGTGTTCATCTCTATGAAATAATAATCACTGCCATCCACTATGAATTCAACAGTTCCGGCATTCTCATAACCTGCTGTCTTTGCGGCAAGAACTGCATCACGGCCCATTTTTGTCCTCATTTCATCGCTCAGTCTGAAGTCAGGAGCCTCTTCCAGCATTTTCTGATTTCTTCTCTGCACACAGCAGTTACGGTCACCGAGATGGATGATATTTCCGAAACTGTCAGCCAGGATCTGAAACTCTATATGCTTTGGATCTGTTATCAGCTTTTCCATGTATATAGTCCCGTCGCCAAAGCTTACTTCAGCTTCGGTTTTTGCTTCCATCATCGCATTTTCGAGTTCCTCTTCACTCTCAGCTCTGCGCATGCCGCGGCCGCCGCCTCCCGCCGATGCTTTGATCATTACGGGATATCCGATCTTCCGGGCACACTGCTTTGCCTCTTCGATACCGGGCAGCGGACCGTCTGATCCGGGAACAATACTGACTCCTGCCTGACTGACTATCTGTCTCGCTCTGATCTTGTCGCCGAGCAGGCTGATCACCGAAGAATTCGGTCCGATGAAAACAATGTCGTTTTCTTCGCACATTTCAGCAAAACGGGGATTTTCAGACAGAAAACCAAATCCGGGGTGAATGGCGTCACAGCCGGTGAGTTTTGCCGCCTCAATGATATTCTCCATATTCAGATATCCGGATTCCGGGCGGTCTCTCCCTATGCATACTGCTCTGTCTGCCAGCATCGTATGCAGCTCTTCTCTATCACTCTCAGTGTACACTGCGATCGTTTCAACGGACAGTTCTCTGCACGCCCTGATTATCCTCACAGCGATCTCTCCCCTGTTTGCGATCAGGATCCTTTTCAGCATTTTTCCACCTCGAACAGAACTGTTCCAAATTCCACCATATCACCTGAGCTGACATTGATTTTCCTGATGATACAGTCATATTCAGCTTTGATCTCATTCATGAGTTTCATTGCTTCTATCATGCAGAGAATCTCACCAGCACTGACTCTCTGACCTTCGCTGACATATGGTTCTTCTCCGGGAGCATGAGCATCATAAAACACGCCCACTATCGGTGATGTGACAGCGGTCAGCTGCATGTCAGATTCTGATTCTTTCAGGTTGTTATCATTTTGTAAGCTTTCACTCTCCTGAGAATTTCTCTTTGCTGACCCTTCATCAATGCTCTCATCATTTTGAGCGTGCTGTGCCGCAAAATCCTTTGCAGTGCCGGCTGATTCAAATTTCAGTCTGAACTCAGCTTCTTCATATTCCATACTTTTAAAACCTGAGGAACTGAATCGCTGCATCAGTTCCTCAAGATCTCTGCGATCAATTTTCATAATGATACCCTTGTCTGTTATGCACGATTTCTGTCCATGCAGTCCACGATATCTTTTACTGTTTTCATTTCGCTCAGTTCTTCATCCGGGATCTTAACTCCGAACAATTCTTCAAGAGCCAGTGCCAGTTCGACTGCATCCAGTGAATCTATTCCGAGATCATCCTCCAAAAGAGCCTCCGGCTTGATATCTTCTTCTTCGCAATTCAGTGTTTCGACCATTACTTCTTTTACCTGTTCAAATGACATTTTGTTCTCCTTTTTTGTTTTCAGTCACGCCTTTGCGGCGTTCAAATTCATTATAATTCTACGGACGAATTTTATTCATATTTTTTATATAAAATATTTTAACTAAAATTCTTTAGATATCATAATCACATATTCCCGCTTTGTCAACAGATTTTTATATTTTTTTATGCAAACAAAAACATCACTCCTGCTGCACGCCGGATTTTCCGATACTAAAAAAGGCTGCTGCCCTGTCTTTTCAGGCATCTGAGCAGCAGCCGCATGTTTTTCTGCGTTATTCAGTGTTACAATATTTCTTCCGTTATTTCCTCAGTGCGAACTTTCTCACCGCCACTGCAACCCCGGCATCATCGTTGCTGGTAGTCACAAAATCAGCCGCCTGCTTTACGGAATCTTTTGCATTTTCAACCGCAACACCGATCCCGGCAGCCTCGATCATAGGGATGTCATTCGGGCTGTCTCCGAATGCCATCATTTCTTCTTTTTCGACACCCAGAATCTCACTGAGCACACGGAGTCCTTCTGCCTTGCTGGTAGTCAGTCCTCCCATCTCCCAGTTAGTATCAAAAGATGTTGTGACTGTTGCAAATTCTTCCAGCGGTTCCAGTGTTTTCCTGATCGCCGGCTTTACAGACAGATCTTCAAAATAAATATTCACGTTTTCGATCTTATCATCATGCTGCATCATGAACCCCAGAATGTCCTCAACAGGCTGCCTGGTATTCAGGATGTAATCGCGCCTTCTGTATGTGATCCTGCCGTCTCTGACATCCTCCCATCTTTCTTTTTCCATATAAGCCATACCGTCAACGAACACTTCGATATCATAACCGTTTTCCTTCACGATATCATGGAGCATACGGACAGCCCTGGGATCTGCACAGTCTGAATGCAGCACCTCACCTGTCCTGAGATCTCTCACCTGAGCTCCGTTTGAAGAGATCGCATACTGCACACCCCTGATCCCCGTGACCTCTTTTGGCAGCGAGTTATAGCATCTGCCGCTGGCCACGACTACGTTCACTCCTTCAGCGATCGCTGATTCAAGGATCTTTTTATTCTCTGCCGGCAGCTGGTTTTCTGTATTCATCGTTGTCCCGTCAAGATCGAGAGCTATCAGTTTTATCGGTGTATCATATTCAAACTTGCTGTTATAGACATCATACCTCTTCATAGCCTGGATGAAATCAATATTCTCAGTTCTGACTGTCTTCATGTCAGTCGGATTCGTATGTCCCGGATATATCTTAAGGCTGTCCGGCCACTTATCAATAATATCCCCCATGCTGATCGCGAGATCGATCCTGCCCGAGTCCTCAAGATCAGACCTTCCAACTTCGGTATCGAACAGGGTATCGCCTGTGAAAGCGACATTGCTCTCGTCGATGTAATAGCAGACGCTGCCTTTTGTATGTCCGGGAGTGCTGATGACCCTGATGCCTTCTCCCTCAAGTTCCAGCTTATCCCCGTCATGAAGAATGACTGCCGGCCTGCCGTACATTTCAAGATCATCTTCATGAATGAAGACAGGACATCCTTTCGCACTGACTATTCCGCTGACTGCTCCTGTGTGATCCGGATGATGATGTGTCAGCAGAACAGCCTTGACACTCAGCTTATGCTCATCAATATAACCGAGAAACTCCCCGGCTCCGTCACCGGGATCTATCACATAGCATTCACCGCCCTCATTGTGGTAAATGATGTATCCGTTTTCCTGTATCTCCCCCGAAATGATTCTTTTTATTATTAACATTATCTGATAGTTCTCCTGTTTTACACCTGATGCATGTTTTCACAAACATAATATCTTTCTATTGCTTTGCACTTTTCTTTTTCGTTTCTTATCGCTTATTTCTTCTTCTTTTCAAGATTGTCATTGAATCCCTGCTTATCTATTATGAAACGTACATGCGTGCCCTGGCCTGCCTTCTCGACCTCATCAAAGGCTTCGACTTTGAAGACCAGCTTACTGCCTTTTACTTCCAAAAGCTCCGTCTCAATTCTCACCTTCATACCGATCGGTGTGGCGGCCATATGTGTGACATCGACCTTAGCGCCGACGGTCGCCTGTCCTTCTTCCAGTTCAGACATTATCGACTCATAGCAGGTAGTCTCCATAAAACCTATGAGCGCCGGTGTCGAAAGTACCGGCGGCAGTCCCATACCTGATTTACTGGCTGCCATATCTTCTGTGACTGTTATTTCTCTGAATCCCTTTGTTCCTGTTTCCATTTTAATGTCCTTTCATTATCATACCGTTATGATATTTGCTCCGTCTATTATATATTATCTTATCTCATAATAAAACTTGATTTTCATGCATAAAAACCCATGAAAACCCGATCTTTAAGAGCCTTTTTCACCATTGAAAATAAAGGTTGAATTCTATTTTATTAGCGTTATAATTACTTTTGGAAAATCTTCTGATGAAAGGGATTATTTATTATGAAAGTTGCAATCGCCGGAGCCGGAAAACTCGGCCATAAGATCGCTGACGCACTCATCGGCGGCGACCATGATGTAACAATAATCGATAAAAACGAAGAAAAGCTGCAAAAGCTTTCTTCGCAGCTGGATGTCATGACTGTGACAGCCAATGCAAAGCAGGCAACGACACTGCAGGAGCTGCATATTGGATCGTATGATTTTCTTATAGCCTGCACGAATGACGATGAAAAAAACATCGTGATTGCTTCCTTCGCAAAAAATCTGGGATGCAGCCATGTTATCGCCAGGGTCAGAGACCCTGAGCACATGCGTCAGATCGACTTTATCAGAGAAACGATGAACATCGATCTGATCATAAATCCGGACCTTCTCATCACGAATGAAATATACAAATATCTTGTCGAAAAATATTCGCTTACAAACGGCATTTTTTCAACAGGCCGTTCATCTCTGCTGGAGTTTCGCGTATCAAAGATGCCCCACCTCATCGGACTTGATATGACCGATGTCAACAGCGTGCTCAGTGGAATGCTTGTCGTTGCTATTTCACGCAAAGGCAAGGTAATCATTCCTCACGGAAATGATGTCATCCGGGAGAACGATCTTTTATACGTTATAGGATCAAGGGCAGATATCAAAGAACTCTCAAAACGCGTTTTCGAAAAAGGAAAATATACTGACCTTCAGAAGGTCATGATCATCGGTGGCGGAAAGACAGGACTCTTTCTCGCCCAGAAACTGGCTGAATTTAACATTTCAGTAAAACTTGTGGAACGCAGCAGAGAACGCTGCTATTATCTGGCTGAGCATCTGGATGATGTTATCATACTTCATGGCGACGGTACTGACATTTCTCTGCTTGAAGAGGAGAACCTGGATGATATGGATGCGCTGGTCACAGTAACAGGATTTGATGAAGATAATCTGCTGCTGGCGCTGATGGCCAAGAACAAAGGCATAGATGACGTTATCGCCAAAGTCAGCCGCGGCATTTATGCCGATATGATCTCTCAGCTAGGTGTGGATATGGCACTCAATCCTCAGGACATTGCTGTCAGCCAGATACTGCGCGTTATACAGGGTAAAAAGCGCATCGTCTCATCACAGCTGATACAGGGTCAGGCCGAGATCCTGGAAGTCATCGTTGATCACCGCATGAAGATCGTTGACAGACCTCTAAAGAAGATCGACCTGCCTGCCGGTGTTCTGATCGCAGCGATCCACAGGGGACAGGAACTGATCATTCCAAACGGCGATACTGTCATACAATATGATGACCGTGTACTCATCGTTTGTCTGCTGTCTGATCTTGTTAACCTTGAAAAGATCCTGCGCAACACAGGCAAACTGGATTTTCTGAAGTGATTGCATACGGATATGAATCTCAAGTTACGTACGATTTTTAAAACAGAAGGACAGGTTCTGATCATATTGGGAATATCAATGCTGTTGCCTTTTGTGACAGCTCTAGCCTATGGTGAAACTGCCAGCGCAAAAGCATTTGCATACGTTGCTCTCCCATGCAGCTTTTTGGGCTTTCTGATGATGCGTTTCATAAACTTTTCAGAAAAACCGCTGAGACTGCGTGACGGTTTTTTTATTGTCGCTGTCAGCTGGCTTTTGGCTGCGTTCATCGGTTCTCTCCCCATGCTCATAGATCATTCAATTCCGCATTTCTTTGACAGTTTTTTCGAGATGTGTTCAGGATTTACCACGACAGGAGCAACTGTTCTGGATGATGTTGAAAGCATGCCCCGGGCTGTTCTGATGTGGAGAGCTTTTTCCCACTGGCTGGGCGGCATGGGCATCCTTGTGTTTGCGATCGCACTGCTGCCTTCTCTTGGCATCAGCGGACAGGAGATCGCCCAGGCAGAGACCCCAGGACCTGTCCTCTCAAAGATCTCCCCGAAAATGGCCGATACGGCAAGAACACTTTACCTGTTATATATAACATTCACAGCTGCTGAGACTCTGCTCCTGCTTCTTGGAGGCATGAGCTTTTTCGATGCCATTACCCATTCATTCGGAACAGTCGGAACAGGAGGTTTTGGCAATTACAACGACAGTATTGCTCATTTTGACAGCGCCTTCATTGACTTTGTGATAACCTTCTTCATGATCGTCAGCGGTGTTAATTTCAATCTGTATTTTCTGTTTTTGAAGGATGGTAAACTGTCGTTTTTCAAAGATCAGGAGTGCAGACTGTATTTGATCATTTTCGCGCTTTTCAGTGTGATCATAGCAGCATCTCTGATGATATCAAATACATTTGACGGTGCGCTTCATTCACTGAGATATGCTGCATTTACAGTCGCCAGTATACTGACAACGACCGGTTTTGCCACAACGGATTTCGGCTCGTGGCCTGCCTTTTGCATCATGCTGCTGTTCACGCTGTTCTTTATAGGCGGCTGTTCTTCATCAACAGCCGGAGGTGTGAAGGTGATCCGCGTTCTTGTCATGCTGAAGATGATCAGGCGCAGCATCGCGCTCAAGCTTCATCCGAATGCACTCATACGCATACGTGTAGACCGAAAAACTCTCAGTACGGATGTCGTTCAGAGTATCTGCGCGTTTGTGTTCCTTTATGTTGCATTTTTCTTTTTCATCAGCATCTGTATCTCTCTCGATGATTATGATATGCTGACAAATCTGAGCGCAGCAGCATCCTGTATAGGAAACATAGGTCCCGGGCTCTCGGCTGTCGGACCGGCAAATACTTTCAGCCTGTTTTCCGACGGAAGCAAGTTCATATTATCTCTGTCAATGGTTGCCGGAAGACTGGAACTGTTTACTTTGCTGATGATGCTGAGCGGCCGGTTCTGGAACCCCAACGAATAGAAAGGAGGCTGCATTTGGGATTCGCTTATAAAACAACAGCAAGAATAATCTGCCTTATCATAGGCATCACCGGCGCGGCAATGATATTTCCGTTCATTTGTGCCACACTGGACAGCAATGATCATGCGGAGAACATTTTCGCGGTAATTTGCTGTATTTCTGTTATTGTGGGGACACTGGGCTTCAAATACATTCCCCGTTCAAGGCATTCCCTGCAATCGCGTGATGCTTATTTCATAGTGCTTTTGAGCTGGATCACCTGTGCACTGATCGGTGCAATACCGTATTATGCTTCAGGTGAACTGCCTACATTTGCAGATGCGATATTTGAAGCAGTTGCCGGATACACAACAACCGGTGCAAGTTCTATGAACGAGCTGAGTTTCACAGACTCACTGATACTGTGGAAAGCGATAACTCACTGGCTTGGCGGTATGGGTATACTGATTTTCATCATAACGATCCTTCCTACCATGGGATCGGGAGGGCAGCGTATAGTTACTGCCGAATCACCGGGCGCAGGTCTGTCAACAGGAGCTCCCAGATCAAAAGATATGGCAAAGCTGCTGTATCTGATCTATTCGGCTCTGACTCTTTTTTGCTTTTTACTGCTGTATTTCGGCAGTGAGATGAACGCCTTCGAGGCACTTATCAACTCCATGGGCTGCGTCTCAACAGCAGGGCTCTTCCTTCATCCTTCAGGGATCCAGTACTATGACAGCTTTTATATCGAATGCGTCATATCTGTTTTCACGATCATTGCCTCCGTCAATTTCCTGCTGCTGATCTATCTGGTAAAGCGGCAGTTCAATAATATCCGGAAAAACATGGAGGTCAGAGTGTTTTTGATCCTGATCGCCGTTTCTACATTGCTCGTAGCAGTAAATCTGCTGGTTTCGGAAACATATGTGTCGGTCAGCAGAGCTTTCCGTGTTGCCTTTTTCCAATGCACGGCATTCTTTACGACATCCGGATTTACGATCACAAATTATATGAGATGGCCTGTTTTCTCACAGATGATACTGTTTACCGCGTTTTTTATAGGAGGATGCGTTGCTTCAACATCCGGCGGCATCAAGATAACCAGGATCATGATCATGTTCAAACTGATCCGCCGCAGTTTTTTCCGCAAGCTTCATCCGCGCTCAGTCAAGGCAATCAAAATAGGCGAACATGCACTTCCGTCTGCCATGGTATCATCAGTAACAAGTTTCGTTGTTCTGTATCTTGCGACTTTCCTAATTGGATCGGCCGTTCTTTCCATACAGGGACTCGATCTTGAGACAACAATGAGTACAACAGCCTCACTGATGTCAACTACAGGTATTGCCTTTGGCAAGATCGGAGCCAGCGGCAGCTTTGAACTGTTCTCTCCCGGTATGAAATTATTCATCTCGCTGTTCATGATGGTCGGAAGACTCGAAATGTTCACCGTATTTGTTATCCTGACCCCGGGTTTCTGGAATCCTAACAATGCAAAGATCAAATATTAGATCGTATTCTTACAGAAATGTTCTGTAATCTTCAAGATTCTTTTTCAGTGTATTGGGGATATCCAGCTCATACGGGCATTTGCTTACGCACTGTCTGCATTCCAGGCAATCTTCGATCTTATTCATCTCAGCCTGCCACTCTTCAGTCAGCCACTGTTCAGGAGGCATTCTTCGCAGCAGCAGGGACATGCGATTACAGTTAGGGATCTTTATTCCCACAGGACACGGCATACAATATCCGCAGCTGCGGCAAAACTCCCCTGTCAGCTCCTCCCTCTCCTGATTTATGAAAGCAGTGATTTCTTCATCCATAGCAGGAGGTTCCTTTTCAAATGCCAGGAACTCGTCCAGTTCATGTTCATGCTGAATGCCCCAGATAGGAAGAGCATTGTCATACTGAGCGAGATAAGCATATGCCGCATCAGCCCTCGTGATCAGTCCGCCTGACAGACTCTTCATGCAAATGAATCCCATATCCTTCTCTTTGCACATATTAACAATCTCAATATCTTTTTCATCGGCAAGATATGAGAATGGAAACTGCAGGGTTTCATACAGACCTGACTCTATCGCCTTTTTTGCAACAGAAAGCCTGTGATTCGTGATCCCGATATGACGGATCATTCCCTGTCTCTTTGCATCTTCCAATGCTTCATACAGACCCGTGCCGTCTCCGGGTTCAGGGCATTCGGCAGGATTATGCAGCTGATAAAGATCCAGATGATCCGTTTTCAGATTTGTCAGTGTCGTCTCAAGATCAGCCTTCAGCTTATCCGGCTCCAGTGCCATCGTCTTGCTGGCAATATATATTTCACTGCGAACATCGCTCAGAGCGTTCCCTATCTTTTCTTCACTGTCTGTATAAGCTCTGGCCGTATCGAAAAAATCAATACCGTTCTCATATGCCTTTCTCAGTATCCTGACGGCATCATCCATATTTCTTCGCTGGATCGGCAATGCGCCGAATCCATTTTTATTCACAACGATTTCTGTTTTACCTAATCTCACTCTTTCCATTTTTCTTTCCTCCTTTAATTGATTATACTACACTTTCTTTCAGACACACTCCGCAGACCATATTTTGTTGTAATAATTATTTATTTTTACAGCAAAAAGCCCATTCTGAGCTCTTTCATTCTATATAAGGTATCTATAGTAAGTAATAAAGAAAAAGGACTGCCACATTTGCAGCAGTCCCTGATTATCAAAGTTATATTCTTTACTTAGAAGAACAGTCCTCCGATCTTGGCAAACAGCGGTGCGAATACAACAGCTGTGATCGTCATCAGGTTGATGAGGATGTTCATTGACGGACCGGATGTGTCTTTGAACGGGTCACCTACTGTATCGCCGACAACTGTAGCTTTGTGTGTTTCGCTTCCCTTGCCGCCGTAGTGTCCCTCTTCAACATACTTTTTGGCATTGTCCCATGCACCGCCTGCGTTAGCCATCATGATAGCCATCAGCACGCCTGCTGAGAGTGAACCTGCCAGTGTGCCGCCCAGAGCTTCAGGCCCAAACAAAATGCCGATAGCTACCGGAACCAGGATAGCCAGCAGAGCCGGGATAACCATCTCGCGAAGAGCTGCCTTTGTGGAAATATCAACACACTTCTCATAATCCGGCTTGGATGTTCCTTCAAGGATCCCCGGATCAGCTCTGAACTGTGATCTTACTTCTTCGATCATTTCGTTTGCAGCCTTACCAACGGAGTTCATTGTCAGAGCAGCAAACAGGAACGGGATCATTGCGCCGATGAACAGACCTGCGATTACTACAGGATCCAGCAGGCTGACCATCTCAAGACCTGAAACGTGTGCATATGTAATAAACAGACCGAGCGCTGACAGAGCAGCTGAACCGATAGCAAAACCTTTACCGATAGCAGCTGTTGTATTACCTACAGAGTCAAGCTGGTCAGTGATATCTCTTACTTCTTCTGGAAGTTCACTCATCTCGGCAATACCGCCGGCATTATCAGCAACCGGGCCATAAGCGTCAACAGCAACTGTGATACCAACAGTTGAGAGCATACCTACAGCAGCAAGAGCGATTCCGTATGTACCTGCAAAATGATAAGCAAGAACGATCGCAATAGCAATGCAAATGATAGGAACTACAGTAGACATCATGCCAACGCCGAGACCTGCGATAAGGCCTGTGCCTGCACCTGTCTGCGACTCCTTGGCAATCTTTTTGACCTGATTGAAATCAGATGATGTGAAGATCTCAGTGACCTTACCTATAACAAGGCCAACGATCAGACCGCAGATGATAGCTATTGCAAAGCTGAAGCTCTGCAGCATGACTTTACTGAGAACTACAGCAGCAACGATTTCAATGCCGCATGCAATATATGTTCCTCTGTTCAGGGAAGCAGCCGGATTAACATTTTTACCGCTGCCGTTTACTGTCAGGATGCCAAGTACGCTGGCTGCAAGACCGATCGCTGAAAGGATCAGCGGGAATACTGCAGCTGTAGCCTGTGAAACAGCACCGTTTGTATTAACTGCCACTACTGAGGCCAGAGCCAGAGCAGAGATGTTAGCTCCGCAGTATGATTCAAACAGGTCGGAACCCATACCGGTCACATCGCCTACATTGTCGCCTACGTTGTCAGCAATAACAGCCGGGTTACGCGGGTCATCTTCAGGGATACCGGCTTCAACCTTACCTACAAGGTCAGCGCCTACATCAGCAGCCTTAGTATAGATACCGCCGCCGACACGGCCGAACAGAGCCATTGTGCTGGCGCCCATGCCGAAACCTGTTACGCATTCTGTCACTGTTGCAAGATCAAGGATGCAGAATGTAAGACCAAGACCCAGCATACCAAGACCTGATACGCAGATACCCATTACAGCACCGGATCTGAAAGCAACATTCAGGGCTTTGCCTATTCCGCCTTCCTGTGCAGCGTGGGCAGTTCTTACGTTACCTTTTGTAGCAACTCTCATGCCCAGGAAACCTGCCAGAACCGAGAATGCCGCACCCACTACATAGAGAACAGCCGTTGTCCAGTTGATGGCAAATCCAACGATCAGAAATACTACTACAACGACAATAGCCATTGTTTTGTACTCTCTGCGCAGGAACGCCATTGCACCATCTCTGATGTGTCCGGCGATCTCTCTCATTTTTTCGTTCCCTTCGTCTACCTTGCTGATCCACGATGAGAGACCGGCAGCCACGCACAGTGCGATCACAGCGATAGCAGGAACAATGATAGCAATACTCATTTGATGATTCCTCCTCTCACTTTCATATTTTTGGCTCTGTCACTAATTGCCGTCAGCCTGAGGAACTGATATTATTTCCTGCCCTTCCGGACTGACTTTCCTGAGATGAACCAAATACTAAGTGATTATTTAAAAATAATTAGTATCAATAATAATATAAAACGCTTTCTTTTGTTTGAATTTTTCTGACGCTATACTGTCATAACAGTATCTGTGGTCCGGATAAAGCTATCCTCTGCTCTCGAGCGTAACGATAACAAGAGAAAGCACTATATAAAGAACAGCCGCAACAACACAGATTTTCTTCAGGATCGCCTCATATCCGGAACTTTTTTTCTTGCCGAAAAGCTGTTCAGCTCCGCCGGCGATCGATCCGGAAAGCCCGTCGCTGTTACTTGACTGCATCAATATACTTCCTATCAGTATAATGCTGCAAATGCCCAGCAGCACCATCAGGATTTTCATTAATATTACCTCCTTGGTCACTTAAATAGCGGTATCGTTACCGCAACTACAATATGATACCATGTGAATATTGATAATACAAGATTTTTTTATAAGTCAAGCTTTCTGAAAATTTAAGGAGCCGGATCGAAAATATGCTCCCTTTATGAGCGACAGTTCTGATCTCTTTTCTCTGTCTCTCTTAAAGGGAGCATTTCATTCACCTCGATAAATGATCTTTAAATGTTCTTTTTGGCTCTTATATCTTTGTTATATCCACCATATTGACATTATCAAGATTCTTTCCTGACAGCAGACAGTTTACCAGAGCATTGGCAGTATCAACTGATGTAAGAGTGATGATGCTGCGTTCGATGGCCTTTCGTCTCATCTGAACAGACTGAACTGCCGGGTCTCTTCCGACCTTCGATGTCGATACGACGAAATCTATCTTGCCTGTATCGAAAATAGCATTCGTATTTGGCTCGGGTTCATTGAATTTGTTCAGCTTCACAGACTCGACACCATGTTCAGCCAGATAATCATGTGTTCCGGCAGTTGAGTAAATCTTATATCCTGCCTTTATGAACTTTTCTGCCAGCGGCACACAATCAGCCTTATCGGCATCCTTGACTGTGATCAGCACACCCTCATCAGATTTATTTACGCCGTATCCTGCGCCCAGCAGACCTTTGTACAAAGCAGATTCAAAGTCAACATCTATGCCCAGAACTTCGCCTGTGGACTTCATCTCAGGCCCCAGCAGAGTATCTGCGTCTGTAAGCTTTGAGAAGCTGAATACAGGCACCTTTACTGCGACATAATCACCACTGGGCACCAGACCGCTTTCATATCCCTGTTCCTTCAATGAGTGACCCAGCATTACATTTGTGGCCAGTTTAACGATCGGAACATTCGTTACTTTACTGATATACGGCACAGTTCTGGATGAACGCGGATTTACTTCGATAACATACAGTGTGCCTTCAAAGTAAACGTACTGTATGTTGATCATACCGACAACGTGAAGAGCCTTTGCCAGTCTGCCGGTATATTCGATTATCTGATCGATGACGCTCTGATCAAGACTCTGCGGGGGATATACAGAGATGGAGTCGCCGGAATGGACGCCCGCTCTTTCGATATGTTCCATGATCCCCGGAATAAGGAAGTCTTCACCATCACATACAGCATCCACCTCAATTTCTGTTCCCATAAGGTATTTGTCTATCAGAACAGGATTTTCCAGTTCTCCGCGGCTGGTTATGATCTCCATATATTCGATAACATCATCAGCTGAATAAGCGATTATCATGTTCTGCCCGCCCAGTACGTATGAAGGTCTCAGCAAAACAGGATAGCCCAGTTCTTCCGCTTCTCTTACAGCTTCGTTTGTGTGATAAGCCATGCGTCCCTTCGCTCTTGGGATATCACACTGCTCCAGTATATGATCAAAACGCTCACGGTCTTCTGCTGCATCTATATCATCAGCAGATGTTCCCAGGATCTTAATACCCTTATCAGTCAGATATTTGATCAGTTTGATCGCCGTCTGTCCGCCGAACTGAACGATGACGCCATCCGGTTTTTCTGTCTCAATGATCCCGTCAACATCTTCCGGTGTCAGCGGTTCAAAATACAGACGATCGGAAATATCAAAGTCGGTCGATACGGTTTCCGGATTGTTGTTTATGATAATTGCCTCGTAGCCCTTTTCTCTGAGAGCATTGATGCAGTGCACTGAGCAGTAATCGAATTCGATGCCCTGACCTATACGTATCGGACCGGAACCAAATACCAGGATTTTTTTCTTTCCTTCTTCATGTTCTTTTATAAACTCTTCAGCTTCATTCTCTTCATCGAATGTTGCGTAAAAATACGGTGTTTCCGCTTTGAATTCGGCAGCACATGTATCTACCATCTTAAATGCTGCCGGCAGTTTTTCCGGAGGCTCCTGACCGGACAGTTCCTTGATCGTCTTGTCCAGGAAGCCAAGATCCTTTGCGTCCTTGTACTTGTCTCTCGTCAGTCGTCCTATCATCAGTTCCTTTTCCATCGCTACGAGATTCTGGATCTTCGAAAGGAACCATCTGTCGATCTTCGTGATATTGTGAATGTTCTCAAGAGGCACTCCGCGTTTGAACGCTTCATATATCACGAATATACGCTCATCATCGCAGTTATGCAGCTTTTCCTCTATCTCCAGAGCTGTGCAGCTCTTTATCTTCGGCAGATTCAGCGTCTCAAGACCAAGTTCTATTGAACGAACTGCCTTCATGAGAGCCTGCTCGAAAAAGCTGCCTATCGCCATAACTTCACCCGTCGCTTTCATCTGCGTTCCCAGCGTACGGCGGGCATATACGAATTTATCGAACGGCCATTTCGGGAATTTTACAACAATGTAATCTATGGAAGGCTCAAAGCATGCATATGTAGTACCCGTTATTGAATTCTTTATCTCATCAAGTGTGTAACCGATAGCTATCTTGCTGGCGATCTTCGCGATAGGATATCCCGTTGCCTTGCTGGCAAGAGCCGATGAACGCGATACCCTGGGATTGACTTCAATAACGACATATTCAAAGCTTTCCGGATCAAGAGCAAACTGGCAGTTGCAGCCTCCTTCTACGCCCAGAGTCTGAACGATCTTTATCGCAGCCGATCTCAGCATCGAAAATTCCTTGTCAGCCAGCGTTACAGCTGGTGCAACAACTATTGAATCTCCTGTGTGCACTCCCACAGGATCGATGTTTTCCATCGAACAGACTGTTATTGTATTGTTCTTTGAGTCACGTATCACTTCGAATTCGATCTCTTTCCAGCCGGATACACATCTTTCGACCAGGATCTGTGTTATCGGTGAAAGACGCAGACCGTCGCCGCCTATTATTCTCAGTTCTTCTTCATTCTGAGCAATACCGCCGCCTGTTCCGCCAAGCGTGAATGCCGGTCTGATGACCACCGGATAGCCGATTTTGTTGTTTGCATAATCGACCGCCGATTCAATATCATAAAATACATCTGATTCAATTACCGGCTCTCCTATGCTCTCGAGCATATCCTTGAACAGCTGCCTGTCTTCAGCCTTGTCGATCGTCTCAGGATCAGCTCCCAGAAGCTTTACGCCCTGCTCGTCAAGAAAACCTTCCTTGGCCAGCTGCATGGACAGAGTCAGACCCATCTGACCTCCCATTGTAGAAAGTATGCTGTCCGGTTTTTCTTTTTCTATTATTTTTTTCAGTACCGGAATATTCAATGGTTCTATATATACTCTGTCTGCCATAGTCTTGTCGGTCATGATCGTGGCCGGATTGGAATTTACCAGCACGACCTCAAGTCCTTCCTGCTGAAGGGTCCTGCAGACCTGTGTGCCCGCGTAGTCGAATTCAGCAGCCTGTCCGATGACGATAGGGCCCGAACCTATTACCATTACTTTTTTTACATCATTACGAAGAGGCATTGTTTTCTCCTTTTTTCTAAGTATAAGCTGTGTGTTATATAATGATTTTTTATCTGAGTTTTTCTTTTTCTTTTTCCTGTCTGTATCTGATCATGTTGGAAACAAAATTATCAAGCAGATACTGTGTATCATTCGGACCTGCACAATCGTCCGGATGGAACTGCATTGCAAAAGTATCCGGTCTGGTATATACAATACCTTCACAGCTGTGATCATTCACATTATAATGACTCACTTTGCCCACCGACGGAGCGATGGAGTCAGGAACTACGGCATGACCGTGATTCTGCGCAGTGGCAAATACACGACCTTTCGCCACATCCATGACCGGCTGATTTGCTCCGTGATGACCGTATTTTAATTTTTCGGTATCTCCCCCATAAGCCAGAGCCATCAGTTCATGACCCAGTCCGACACCTGTCACGGGCAATGACGTTTCATCCAGTATTCGCCTCAGGTTCCTGATGACCACGGGATTATCCTTCGGATCTCCGGGACCGTTTGAGAGCAGGATGCCGTCAGGATCTATCTGTTCTATCTGTTCAAGTGTCGAATCATAAGGCATCACATAAACATCGCATCTGCGGTTAGTGAGGCTTCTGCGAACATTCTTTTTATAACCGTAATCCATGAGAACGACCTTGCATACAGGATCGTCCACCCTGTAACTCTTCGGTTCATCAAAAGAAACTGCCTCAACAGCATCCACGATCTTAAAGTTTTTGATTCTCTCGAGGAAAGAATGGAAATCTTCCGGAAAGTCAGTTGTAATAGCACCGTTCATCACACCGGATTCTCTGAGCTTTCTTGTCAAAGCTCTGGTATCAATATCATATATCCCGACTATACCTGCATTTGTGAGATACTCGCCGAGATCTCCTTCACTTCTGAAATTGGAAGGCTGGAAGCACCATTCTCTGATGATATATCCAGAAAGCCATACTTTGCTGGATTCTCTGTCTTTGTCGTTCACACCATAGTTCCCTATCAAAGGGAATGTCTGTGTAACTATTTGTCCGTAATAGCCCGGGTCAGTCAGCGTCTCCTGATATCCTGTCATTCCCGTGGCAAATACCACTTCACCAATTGTGGTGCCCTCTGCTCCCAGGTTCCATCCGTTGAAGATGGTTCCGTCGGAGAGGATGAGATAAGCGGGTCTGCGATTTCTGTAAGTACTCACCTTTTTCTTTCTCCTTTCATTTCCCTATCTGTAAAATTATATATTCATTGCAATATTTAGTCAATGTTTATTTATTCTTATATGTGTATATTTATACTTCGCTGCCCTCTTTCTTATATACAACTGCTGACGGCCTGATGATCTGTTTACTTATTCAGTTTCCTGCTTTGGTCAGTTTCATTTTATCTTCTCTCCATGGAACTGATAGTAACAGGTCTCCACATTTCCGTTATATAGTTTTCTGCGTCTGTCTGCCGGTCTGCCCCATACATATTTTTCAGCGTTCTTGTCTGCTGTGATCATGAACAGTGACCAGTCCGGATTATCCTCATGGAAATAATTCAGAGAGTCGTATATCGTTTTTATGGCCCTTTCTTCTCCGATGCGCCGTCCATACGGCGGATTCACAATTATGATGCCGTTTTCCCCCGGCGCTTTTACGTCTGTTATGTTTATCTGTTTGAAGTGTATGTCCAGGTCTACCCCGGCATCGGCCGCATTTTCCTTTGCAGCCGCCATACTTCGCGGATCAACGTCTGATGCGTAGATCTCCAGAGGAATATCGCGTATCTCTTCGTAGGCCTTTTTTCGTTCTTCCTTCCAGAGCTGCGGATCGATAAATTCCCACTCTTCACTGGCAAATGAACGCCCGAGACCAGGGGCAATATTCTTTCCTATCATTGCTGCTTCAATTGCAATAGTGCCCGAACCGCAGCAGGGATCCATCAGAATACGGTCTTCTTTCCAGAATGACATGTCAATAAGAGCTGCCGCCATAGTTTCTTTCAGTGGTGCAGGCACAGCCTTATTTCTGTATCCTCTCTTATGAAGAGCTGTTCCGGATGTGTCAACAGTTATAAGAGCGTTGTCCTTCATCATCGATACCTTAACTGTATATTCAGCGCCGGTTTCCGGAAAATGTTCCATGCCATAAGCTTCTGAGAGTCTTTCAACAATGGCTTTTTTTACGATACTCTGGCATGCCGGAACACTGTGAAGCACAGATTTGACCGAAGTTCCGATAACAGTGAATCTGCCGTCAGGCGGAATCAGATATTCCCACTCCATGCCCTTGACATTCTGAAACAGTTCTTCAAATTCGGCCGCATGGAATTCTCCCATCCGGAGCAGAACTCTGTCTGCGCAGCGAAGATTAAGGTTGCTGCGGACTATTGCTCTCTCATCTCCGTCAAAAGTGATCTTGCCGTCTTCGACCCGCTCAATCTCATACCCAAGCTTTGTGATCTCCCTTTTCACTGCTGCTTCCAGCCCGAACGCAGCAGTTGCTGTCAGCTTTAATCTCATAATCAGTTCTTTCTAAAAAAATTCACGTTAAAAAGGACTACCTCCTGTGAGATAGTCCTGCCTGAAGCTAAATGAATGATCTTCTCTTTCTGTTGATGCTGGCTCTCTGTATCACATCAATGTTATCAAGCGCCTTTCCGGTTCCGACAGCAACACAGTTCATTGGTTCATCTGCAATATGAACATCGATGCCGGTTCTTTCTTTTACTCTCTGATCGATACCGTACATGAGAGCGCCGCCTCCTGTAACATAGATGCCGGAGCTGCTGATATCAGCTGCAAGTTCCGGCGGTGCCTTTTCGAGAACCGCATGAGCTGCTTCGCATATCTGATGAAGCGGTTCTTCCAGAGCTTCCAGCATTTCAGAACTCGTCATTTCAACATCGCGCGGAAGACCTGTGACCAGATCACGGCCGCTGCATGTCATTGTGACTTCTTCACTTCTCGGAAATGCAGTACCGATATTTATCTTCAGTTCTTCAGCTGTTCTCTCACCGATGTACAGCTTGTGTTTTTTACGCATGTATTTGATGATCGCTTCATCAAACTTGTCACCTGCAACCTTTACAGACATGCTTGTAACGATCCCGCCAAGAGCAATGATCGCAATATCTGTCGTGCCGCCGCCGATATCCATTACCATGTTTCCCTCCGGACGTGCAACATCAAGGCCTGCACCTATCGCTGCAGCAAGAGGTTCTTCCATCAGGAACACATCTTTTCCGCCTGCCTGTGTGGCTGCTTCTCTTGCAGCTCTTTTTTCAACTTCTGTAACACCGCTCGGCACGCAGATCATGATCCGCGGTCTGAAGAATTTTCCGGCTCCGCATGTCTTTTTTATAAAATATTTGAGCATACGCTCTGTAATATCGTAATTGGAAATAACACCGTCACGCAGCGGTCTTAACGCCACTATGTTGGCCGGTGTCCTTCCCAGCATCTGACGGGCCTCTTCGCCAACTGCAAGGATCTCATTCGTACCCTCGTCAACAGCTACGACAGAAGGTTCCTGCAGAACGATACCTTTGTCTTTTATATATACGATTACATTGGCTGTTCCCAGATCTATTCCTACTTCTTCCGAAAATGCCATTGAGATTCCTCCTTGGTTTTCACTTCAAAATAATTGCTGTACCATTATACAGAAATAAGATGTCTTTTTCAATTACTAATTGCTTTTCTTTATTATCTTCCCAACGGCACTATCCCCAAAGGTAATAAACCGTCTCACCGCAAGGCACCTTTCAGTTCAGGCAGAAAGGAAGCCGTCAATGATCCTCTTTTCAGCTTCTTCTTCGGTAAGTCCCAGTGTCTTCAGCTTGAGGATCTGCTCGCCGGCAACTTTTCCAATGGCTGCTTCGTGTATCAGCTCAGCATCCAGGTCTCCGGCATACAGCTCGGGAGCTGCATTAACCCTGCCGTTTCCGACGAGGATCGCATCGCACTCAGAGTGACCTGTGCAGCGGTTCTCACCTCTTATCTTTGAATGATACTCCTGATATGATTCATCCTTTGCAACAGAGCGTGAAATAAGATCTACCGCCGAGTCTTCACCCTCCATCACTACATCAAAATCCGTTTTGGCATACTGATCACCATCCGTCAGGATACTCTCGTGTATTATCAGTTTTGCTCCATCGCCGAGCGTTCCTCTGGTGATCCGGACAGAATGGTCAACACCCGACAGCTGCTGCGTATTCATCTCAAGGACAGCGCCTTCTTTCAGATTCACCTCAGTCTCAGGATCGATACTTTTCTTTCCTTCACCATCGCCGGTCCCAATATGCTTTTCTTCATAAAGGACCTTTGAATTCTTTTCAAGGAAAAAGCGGTGGATGCCGTTATGACGTGAACCTTCATCATCATCCGTATGAACTCCGCATCCTGCAACGACCGTTACATCTGCATCTTCTCCAATGTGGAAATCGTTATATACGATGTCATCCACATTGCCTCTGCTGATGCATGCAGGAATGTATACCTTTTCATCCTTTGTTCCGGGCTCAACATATATATCGATTCCCTTTCCGCCCTCCTTGGGTTCTATCCTGATATTGTCAGTTGACTGTCTTCCTGCACAGCCTCCGTTTTCTCTGATATTATAAGCGCCTTCGTAAACGCCGTCGTCCCAGTCAGAAACCAGTTTTAACAGTGATTCAGTTATCTTATCCATTTGCCAGCATATCCTTTCCAATCGGGCACTCGCCTGATTTTTCGTCGTTCATCAACTGAGGAAGTATTTCCTCTCCCGGTCCTGCCAGTCGAACTTTTCCGTCAGCTATTACTATTATATTATCTGCTATTTCAAGCAGTCTTTCCTGATGCGAAATGACCAGAAGGATTTTATCATTCTTCTTTTTCAGCTCCTCAAAAGCTTCTACAAGGCCATTGAAGCTCCAAAGATCGATACCTGCCTCAGGTTCATCGAACAGCAGCAGATGAGCATCTTTTCTGGCCAGTACTGTTGCAAGTTCTATTCTCTTTATTTCTCCGCCCGAGAGAGAATCATTGACTTCTCTGTCAATGTAATCCTTCGTGCAAAGTCCGACTTTATTCATTATTCCGCAGATATCGAATTCTTCAACAGCTTCGCCTCTCGCCAGCTCGATCAGATCTCTGACGCTGATGCCTTTAAAACGTACCGGCTGCTGAAAAGCATATGCAACACCCAGTTTCGCTCTTTCGGTTATATCCTTGCCGACGAGATCAGTGTCATCCAGCATTATGGAACCTTCCGTAGCTTCTTCAACACCCGAAATGACCTTTGCCAAAGTTGTTTTTCCGCTGCCGTTCGGCCCGGTGATAACCGTAAGCGTTCCCTCTTTAAGTTCAAAGTCTATACCTTTAAGTATTTGTCTGCCGTCTTCAGCAGTCCATTTTACATCTTTTAAACCAAGCATATTTTTCCTCCAAAATTTCTTACCTCATCTATTATATCCATTTACGCTGATTTATAAACCTGTTTTTGAAATTATTGCGAAAAAATACCGGCTTCTCTTTGGAAAGCCGGCAGTTTTTAATTCATTCTCTTAATATGCTTTGAAAATATAGTTCTCTCTGTAGAATATTTTTTTCTTTACAGTCTTTTTCTTTTTCACCAGTTTATAACGGATCTTCCCGGTTTTTTTTGATTTCTTTTTTACAATGGCCCTGACCACTTTCTTCTTTTTTATTGTTTTCAGAAAGCTGTTATATTTATGCCCGTACAAAACACCTTCATTAAAATAAACGTCTTCCAGTTCATATTTTTTCCCCAGCCATACTTTGGTAATATAATTACCATTCCAGTCATATATCACACCGATATTGTCCTGCTTCGAACTGACCGGAGACATAAGACAGATAACCATGTCCTTCGTGCACAACATCGATTGCCTCATTTGTTTGAATTTTTTACTGACTTTTACATATCTGATCACAGTAAAATTCCTGTTCATGACAATAAAATCATCAAGGTCCGCTACTCTGGCAACATATTTTTTTCTGGACTCTTCATAAGAGATCGCTGTGATCCCCTTCCTGATCTTTTTGATATCCGCCTTACCTGCTCCGGATACAGCGGCCGGGACCTTGATTTTTACAACTCTTTTCGGATTCAGGCTTTTGATGTTGATGATCGTAAGCTTATTATTGCTTCCATTTCCCTGTGTAGCAACGGCAATGCGGTCATCCGTGTTGTATGTCATCGAATTAGCGTGGCCCCTGATAGCCCTTGTGCCGGTCTTTACGACTTTTCCGCTGTCCATATTCACTCTGACAAGTTTAAATCTGCCGTTATTCTTGTTCAGCAGTGAATGATAACTGTATTTCCCATAGGAACATGCTCCCTGAAAAACATCATAACCATACAGCTTTTGCCTGCTCATTTTTCTGTAATCGGTTTTCTTCCCTTTTCTCTTGTTGTATTTGACCGTCAGCTTTATCTTTTTTCTGAACGCAGCTGAATATGACCAGGATGAAAAATCCTTTATGTCTCCATTGATTTTGTAAGCCCGGACCCTGGCATATTTCCCGTTTTTCCCCGGCTGCCCGTTATAATGGATGTTTTCATTACCGCTGATAAAAACGGATTCTGCCGCTGTAAAAAACGGACTTGCAGAGAACTGCAATTCATAACCATCCGCAGATTCCTGCCGTTCCCATACATCATCAACCATATTATTTGCCATACATTTGTGCGAGGTCAGTCTGACCGGCCTGACAAAATGAAATGAAACTGCATTTTCATCAGCAGCGCCATTAGCCGGATCTGCACTAAGATCTTCAGATCCTGTCTTACCGGAGAGTATCAGGTACTTGTACAAAGTGCCGCTTGTCATGTCTTTCTTGTCTTTCCACATCAGGATATTACCCGAAGATATTGTCTTGATATGCTGCCACTCTGAAAAGCCCTCTTCTTTCCTGAATATTCTATAGCCATTGGCGCCGGGGGCTTTCTTCCATTCCAGCAATATGCCTTTTGTAGTATTTTCAATACTGCAAACAGATGCAGTATTTAGCCCGGGGGCATTATTCTGTTCGGACGCATTTACCTGCGATGTCATTGAAATGCAGAAAAACAGCAGACATGCTATCGCCGCCGCTGTTATAAGCATTATTTTTTCTTTTAAATCGTACCGGGTCCAATAAAACACTGTTATCCCCCTTTTACAAAGCTTCCCTGTATCTATCATACTTTCTTATAACACCCGGCAGGGCCGCTGTCAAAACATTGGGCGAAAAAACACAAACAGTTCAGTTTTCTATTCTTCTTCCGGCAGTCTGCTGCCGGCATCGTTCTGTTTGAGATAGCTGATATAAGGCAGCTGGCGAAATCTTTGATCGTAATCCAGCCCATATCCGACTATAAACCTGTCATCAACAGTAAATCCGTAATAATCAGGTTCAATATCCGCGCGTCTTCCGGATGGTTTATCCAGCAGCGAACATATCTCAACGCTTTTTGGATGGCGCCCGGCAAGATATGATTTAAGATAACTCAGTGTAACACCTGAATCGACAATATCTTCGACTATGATAACGCTCTTTCCATGAATGTCAGAATTAAGATCTTTGTCTATCTTTACTACACCTGATGTTTTCGTCGAAGAACCGTAGCTGCTGCAGACCATGAAGTCTATGGTCAGATCCAGCTTAATATGTTTCATAAGCTCCGTCATCCACATCACAGCTCCACGCAGAATACCCACAAGGATCACGTCATCATTCTCATGATCCATGGTTATTTTTTCACCAAGTTCCTTTGCACGTTTTATTATTTCTTCCTCTGATATCAGTACTTCGCCGATCTGATCTATTCTGCTCACGCGGCATTCCTCCTGTAATCATTATTTTAGTTATACGTCAATTTCTGTTAAGCTGCCTGGCCGCACTCTTTCCCCGCGCTGCTGAGAATTATGTTAAATACTGGCCTGTAATAATTCTGTCGATTTCTTCCAGAAGATCCCCGTCTCCCGTTTTGTCTAATGCCGAAACAGGGATGATCATATCCGACGGATCCATATTCAGGCATTTTCTGATCACCTTCAGGTTCTTTTGTATATGATTGCGTGAGATCTTGTCAGCCTTGGTCGCAACTACCGTGCCGGACAGACCATAGTACTGAAGATACTCATACATCTGCTTGTCCTGAGCAGTTGGTTCGTGCCTGATGTCAACCAGCTGAATGACCCGAAGGAGGCCTTCTCTCGTCCTGAGATATTCGTCCATCATGGCCCCCCATTTTTCAGACTCAGACTTAGAAACCTTCGCATAACCGTAACCCGGCAGGTCTACGATGCGAAATTCATCATTTATTTCATAAAAGTTGATCGTCCTCGTCTTTCCCGGTGTGCCGCTGGTCTTCGCCAGTTTTTTCCTTCCCGTCAGAAAATTCAGAAGTGAAGATTTGCCGACATTCGATCTGCCGGCAAATGCAACTTCAGGCATATTATCCGGCGGATATTGATCCTGCCTTGCAGTTACCGCAACTATTTCAGCTTTTTTTATTCTCATTTAACATTCCTTTATATATGCACATGCAGGATCTTTGAAAAAAACCTATTCAAGCACTTCTTTCACTGCTTCCCTCACATGTGTCAGCAGCACAAAATCCATCTGCTCTCTGACTTTTTCCGGTATCTCATCCAGATCCTTTTCGCATTCTTTGGGGATGAGGACCTTCTTAATGCCTGCTCTGTGAGCTGCAAGCACCTTTTCGCGAATACCTCCTACAGGCATTATATTCCCGCGGAGTGTGATCTCACCTGTCATAGCGATATCTTTGCGGGCCGGACGTCCGGTCAGAGTAGATATCATTGCAACGCACATAGTCACACCTGCAGACGGGCCGTCCTTTGGAACAGCGCCTTCCGGGATATGGATATGGATATCCTTTTCTTTATAGAAGTTTTCATCGATGCCCAGTTTGTCAGCGATGGATCTGATATAGCTGATACCCGTCCTTGCAGACTCCTGCATCACGTCTCCCATCTGTCCTGTCAGCTGCAGCTTTCCGGTTCCCGGAACAGCTGTTGTTTCAATGAACAGAGTTTCGCCGCCAACGATAGTCCATGCCAGACCAGTCGTAACACCAATTTCTTTTTTACCTTTTATCTTATCGAAACGGAATCGTTTTTTGCCCAGATATTCCTCAATGTTGTCAGGTTTTACCGAATATGTTCCGTCACCCTCCGTTACGATCTTTCTGGCTACCTTCCTGCAGAGATTGGCTATCTCTCTTTCAAGATTACGTACACCTGATTCTCTCGTGTAATAGTTGATGAGTGATCTGATGGCCCGGTCGCTTATTCTTATCTGCTTCTTTTTCAGACCGCTGGCTTCGATCATCTTCGGCACAAGATATTTCTTCGCGATCTGAAGCTTGTCCTCTTCAGTATAGCCCTCCACCTCGATAACTTCCATACGGTCCAGCAGCGGACGCGGTATCGTCGATGTTGTGTTTGCTGTGGTTATGAACATTACATTCGAAAGATCGAACGGTGTTTCCAGATAATGATCCGTGAACTCCTTGTTCTGCTCCGGATCCAGTACCTCCAGCAGTGCACTGGCAGGATCTCCTCTGAAATCTGCTCCGATCTTATCCACCTCATCAAAGAGGAATACGGGATTTTTCGTACCTGCTTCTTTGATGCAGTTGATGATACGTCCGGGGATCGCTCCTATATATGTCCTCCTGTGCCCTCTGATCTCTGCTTCATCACGGACGCCGCCCAGCGACATACGCACATATTCGCGGTTTATTGAGCGGGCTATGGATCTTACTATCGAAGTCTTGCCTGTTCCCGGAGGGCCCACCAGACAAAGTATGGGGCCCTTCATGCTCTGTGACAGCTGAACAACTGCCAGATACTCAAGGACTCTTTCCTTTACCTTCTGAAGGCCGTAATGATCTTCATCGAGGATCTCTTCTGCCTTTTTGAGATCTATCTCCGTTTTGCTCTCTTTATTCCATGGCAGTGAGAGTATGGTCTCGATGTATGTCCTGATGACAGTTCCTTCTGCAGAAGAAGGCTGCATATATGAAAATCTCTTTATCTCTTTTTCTATCTTTTCAGCTGTCTTTTCCGGAAGATCCAGTGCGGCAAGCTGATCTCTCCACTGCTGGATCTCGTCTTCGCCTTCTTCCTCGCCGCCCAGCTCCTCCTGGATGGCTCTCATCTGCTCGCGAAGATAGTATTCTTTCTGATTCCTGTTGATCTGTGTCTTGACCTTGCTGCTGATATCATTCTCGATATTCAGGATCTGTATCTCACGTGTCAGCAGATCATAAAGAGCATCAAGGCGTTCATTGATATCGAGGCATTCAAGGATTTTCTGCTTCTCCTCGGGTTTCACATCAAGGTGAGAAGCAACAACATCCGCAAATCTGCCCGTTTCGTTTATCGTTGCCACCGATGCATATGTTTCCGGGGACATCTTCTGATTCAGCGTCAGATATTCATCGAACGCAGCCAGCACTGAGCGCTTCAGAGCCTCGGACCTGGCTGTGTTTCTGACCGGTTCATTATCGTCTATCTGTTCAACGGTGCACTTAAAATACGGCACCTCGATGATCATCTTGTCTATTCTGCCTCGTGTTATGCCTTCGACCAGGACTCTTATCGAATCTCCCGGCAATCTCAGCATCTGTTTTATCCTTGCGATCGTTCCGATCTCATAAAAATCTTCTCTCGTTGGCAGATCAGTCGTTTCATCCTTCTGAGTCACCAAAAAGATATACTGATCATTGATCATCGCTTTTTCAAGTGCGTTTATTGATTTTTCTCTTCCTATATCAAAATGAAGAACCATATTCGGGAATATGGTCAGTCCTCTCAGAGGAATAAGCGGCAATACCAGTCTGCCGTCTTCATCTCTCGGTATTTCATCTGATAACGGTTTTATCCTGTCTGACATTTGCTTTCTCCTCTCATGCCGGCTCGCTGTGCGCTTCTGCCTGCTCAAGATCTTTTTCTTCCCGGAGCACAACCTCCGGATTCACATTATCTTCTATGCATTCCTTTGTTATGATGCATTTCTTTATATCATCACGCGACGGTATTTCAAACATAACGTCACGCATGGCATTTTCCATTATTGTTCTGAGGCCTCTCGCTCCTGTCTTTTTTTCCATCGCCTTGCGGGCTACGGCTTTGATCGCTTCCTGCTGTATTTCCAGGTCAACGTCGTCAAAATCAAAAAGTGCTTTATACTGTTTGACCAGCGCATTCTTTGGCTCAGTGAGTATCTTCACCAACGCCTCTTCATCAAGCGCCTCTAAAGTTACGATAGCCGGAAGTCTTCCGATCAGTTCCGGGATCAGTCCGAATTTCATCAGGTCTTCTGACTGCACCAGCTTCAGCAGTTCTTCCTTTTCGATATTCGATTTTTCAACACTGGCATTAAAACCTATGACCGTTTCGCCGATGCGCTTTTCAATGATCTTGTCAAGCCCGTCGAAGGCTCCGCCGCAGATGAACATCACATCTTTTGTGTCGAACTGTATGAATTCCTGCTGCGGGTGCTTGCGTCCTCCCTGAGGCGGAACATTTGCAACAGTACCCTCAAGTATCTTCAGCAATGCCTGCTGGACCCCTTCTCCGCTGACATCTCGGGTTATCGACGGGTTTTCACTGCGGCGTGATATCTTATCGATCTCATCAACATATATAATACCCTTCTGGGCGCGTTCAATATCATAATCCGCAGCCTGAATGAGCTTGAGAAGGATGTTTTCCACATCTTCCCCGACATAACCCGCTTCAGTAAGAGTCGTGGCATCAGCTATCGCAAACGGAACATTCAGGATCCTGGCTAGTGTCTGAGCCAGCAGTGTCTTTCCTGAACCGGTAGGCCCGATCATTACGATATTGCTCTTTTGCAGTTCGACATCTTCATCAACCATTCCCATCCGGCCGATCCTCTTATAGTGATTGTAGACGGCAACGGCCAGAGCCTTTTTTGCATCATTCTGGCCAATGACATACTGCGAAAGAAGCTCTGCGATCTCTTTCGGCTTTGGAAGACTCTGATCCTCTTCAAACACCGCATCCTGAACATTCATGCCTTCTGCGATTATGTCACGGCAAAGATCCACACAGCCGTTGCATATATACACATCAGGCCCTGCGATCAGTCTTTCCACCTGACTCTGAGGCTTTCCACAGAACGAACATCTGATTTCATTATCTTCTATGTTTGCCATTCTTTTATGCATGATCTGCCAAATGGCTGATCATACGCTCCTTTCCATTTCTCTTATTATTCTCTCGATTCAAGAACCTTATCTATAAGGCCATATTCGGCGGCCTCATCGGCTGTCATGAAATTATCTCTGTCTACATCCTGCTCGATCTTTTCAATTGACTGTCCTGTATTCTCACTTAGTATGCGATTCAGATTGCTTCTCATCCTCAGGATGTGTTCTGCCTGTATCCTGATATCCTCAGCCTGACCTGAAGTTCCGCCCAGAGGCTGATGGATCATGATCTCAGCATTGGGAAGTGCAAATCTCTTTCCTTTTGTACCTGCTGCGAGGAGGAATGCTCCCATGCTGGCAGCGAGACCTATGCATATTGTCGACACTTCGGGTTTTACATACTTAATAGTGTCATAAATAGCCAGTCCGGCGGTCACTGAACCACCGGGACTGTTGATGTATATGCAAATATCTTTTTCGCTGTCTTCTGCCTCAAGGAACAAGATCTGTGCAACTACCACACTGGCAAGCTGATCTGTTATTTCTTCATCTATAAAGATGATCCTGTCTTTGAGCATGCGAGAGTAAATATCATATGAACGCTCGCCACGCCCTGTCTGTTCTATTACATAAGGTATCAGCGACATTATTCTCTCCTTTGATATATTGCAATGTTCGAAAAATCTGTCCAAAGCCTGATTATTCAGCCGCTTCTTCGGATTTTTCTTCAGCTTCTTCAGCAGGCTCTGTAATGACGGCGTTGTCATACAGGAACTGGATAGCGTTTCTCATCTTTACATCACTTTCCAGATATCTCATATTCTGTTCGCCGAGCATTTCACGCACTTTGTCAGCTTCCATCTGATACTGGATAGCCATCAGGTCGATCTGCTCATTAATCTGCTCTTCAGTAGCCTGGATATCCTCAGCCTCAACGACTGCTGAGATCAGCATTCTTGATTTTACTCTGCGGAATGCTTCTTCTCTGATATCTTTCCGGAATCCGGCCATGTCCTGACCTACCATCTTCAGATACTGCTCCAGCTGCAGACCGCTCATGGAAAGCTGCTGTTCACTTTCTCTCACCATTGCATCAACTTCATCATCAACCATGACATCAGGAACATTCACGTCATTTGCTTCGTAGATTTTTTCGATCACGCTGTCCTTCATCTTGTTTTCAGCCTGCGATTCTTTTCTCTTCTTAACGTCCTCACGGATACTTTCCTTAAGTTCATCAAGAGTATCATATTCGCTTGTATCCTTTGCGAATTCATCATCGATCTCAGGCATCTCTTCTTCTTTGACTTCATGCACTTTGCACTTGAATACTGCTTCTTTTCCTGCAAGATCAGCGGAATGATATTCTTCCGGGAATGTTACGACTACATCTTTTTCGTCATCTTTTTTCGTTCCGATCAGCTGATCTTCAAATCCCGGAATGAAGCTGCCTGAGCCGAGCTTCAGACTGTAAGCTTCTGCTGTGCCGCCCTCAAACTGCTCTTCACCGACAAATCCCTTATAGTCGATCACTACTGTATCGCCGTCTTTTGCTTCTCTGTCAACAGTTATCATGCGTGCACTGCGTTTCTGCATAGTCTCCAGTTCTTTTTCGATATCTTCATCTGTTACTTCTGCACTGACTCTTTCTATTTCAACGCCTTTATAATTTTCAACTTTTATTTCCGGATATGTTGCAACTGTTACTGTAGCTGTGAAAGCTTCACCTTTTTTGATGTCCGAGAATTCAATGCGGGGTGCATCGATCACGGCCAGTTCCAGTTCCTGGACTGCCTTAAAGTATTCTGCATTGAACAAATCATTCACTGCATCGTCAACGAATACATTCTCTCCATAGCGCTTTTCGATTATGCTTCTGGGGGCTTTACCCTTTCTGAATCCATCGACTGAAAAACTGTCCTTCGTACGCTGGTAGACCTTTACAACTGCGCTGTCCAGTTCCTCTGCAGTGAAATCCATTGAAAATTTAGCTTCTCCGTTTTCCTTTGAAATAATAGCTGCTTTCATTTGTTTGTTTATTCCTCCTGTTTAATTATTATCTCCTTTTTGGGCTCTTTGCTGTCTGTCGGTAAAACATGCTGTTCATCCGTTGTCCAGGCCCAGCTTTTCAAGACCTCTGGCAAATTTGCTCTTTTGTTCAACCGAAAGGCCATACTTTTCAGCCAGCCGGCCGCCCAGTCCGATCAAATCCTGTTCATCGCCCTGAAATAATTCAATTTCCAGTTCACTGATGTCCAAATCGCCGTTTTTTGTATGGATCTTACCCAGATCTATGGATATCTCAAGAAGACTCTTATCTGTATCTACCCGTACACGCTTTCTTAAAACATCAACTTCGATCAGCGGGATCAGTTCGCTGCCTTTTGTCAGCCCGATGACCTTCCTGCCCATTTTGCTCTCAGAAAAAATAGCAGGATCTGCTTTCCCGGGAACATCTCCCTCCACAGTAATATTCAGTTCTTCTCTCTTGTGAAGAGCTCCTTCGGCTGACCCGTGCCATTTAAGTGTGGCAACGGTTCTGTCACCTTCGCTTCTGATCCTGAATGCAATATCGTTCTTTGTCAGCATGTGATCTTCTGTGTCGTAGTAAAGACCGCGAAAGCGGTCAACCGACCAGGATCCTTCCTCAGCCATAGCTCCCAGTTCTTCATCCGACCATAACCATTCGGCCGTCTTTTCATCCGGGATGGTATACTTAAGTTCTACTTCCATAAGATTCCTTTCACATTTTGAACATAGCGCAGAAATTATAACATTTTTCATTTATGGTTTCAACAAAAACATACATCTATAGACTGCAGGCATTTTTTCACTGGAAAACATCATGTTTTGTGGTAGAATAGACTCACGTTTTATATGAAATAAAATACTGCCGGAAAACGGCGTATGTGGAATACGGAGGAATGATATGAACAGATTACTTGTTGTTGATGACGAGGCCAAAATCAGAGAAGTAATAAGAGAGTACTCGGAGTTCAACGGTTTTGAAGTCACAGAGGCTGAAGACGGAATGAGCGCGGTGGGACTTGTGAAGCTGAACGACTACGACATAATCATAATGGATGTAATGATGCCAAAGCTCGACGGATTCTCGGCCTGCAAAGAAATAAAAAAAATCAAGGATATTCCGGTGATAATGCTGTCGGCAAGAGGCGAAGAATACGACAAACTGTTCGGCTTTGAACTCGGAATAGATGACTATATGGTCAAGCCTTTCAGCCCAAAGGAACTGATGGCACGCATAAACGCTGTTCTTGCGAGACACAGCGCGCCTGCATCATCCGAGACAAACAAAGTGATGGAATTCGGCGGACTTGTGATAGATATCCCCGGAAGATCAGTAACTGTAGATGGCGAAAAGATAGAACTGACTCCCAAAGAATATGATCTGCTCTTCTTCCTGGTCGAAAACAAGAACATTGCTCTTTCCAGAGATAAACTCCTGTCAGATATATGGGGGTATGATTTTTTCGGTGATGACAGAACCATAGACACACACATAAAGAATCTGAGAAACAATCTCGGTCCTTACAGAGATTACATAGTTACGCTCAGAGGAGTCGGATACAAATTCGAGGTATAGCTTGAGGAGCTCTATAGCTAAATGAAGTTCAATTTCGATACTAAAGGCATACGGTTCAAAACGATCATCCATCTTCTGATTTTTACGCTGGTGATCATAGTTTTAGTTGTGACTTTGCAAATATGGTTTATAGATACAAATTACGAAGAACTGAAAACTGACAACACGGAGAATACTGCCGCACAGATCGCCTCTGTCTATACGAGCAAAGGTCTGGATGAGGCGGTCAAAGAAGCAAGATCCGCGGCTGCCGCAGATGATATGTTCATAGTAATCACACGAAACGGAGAAAGAAGATATCCTGCAAAAGATGATTCCTCATATGCCTATGAGCTGAGTGAAACAGAAAATAATTTCAGAAACAGGAACACAGATACCACCGCAATAGAAGGTTTTATCAAAAATGCCAGCACTGAAAGGCGAACCTTTTATTATGCCGAAGTTCTTGACAAAAATAGCGGTAAGGCAGTAACGCCAAAAGATAAAACGGAAAATCAGGGAACAACTGATTCAAAGGCTGATAAAAACATATCTGCCAGTCAGGCCCCTGAAGATTCACTCACCGTGCTTTATATCCTTTCTCCTATATATCCGCAGAAATCCATCATCAACATCATGCAGAGACAGCTGGGCTATGTGGCGCTCGTCTCACTGATCCTGGCAATCCTCATCGGTCTGATACTGACAAGAAAGATTTCAGAACCACTGACTGAGATCACAGGCAAAGCAGCCAAACTGGCAGAAGGACAATACGGCGTTAATTTTCAGACTGACAGCACATATACCGAAATTACAGAACTTGCAGAGACAATGGGAAAAATGAGCAATGAGCTGGAGCGGTCTTCAATGTTGCAGCGTGATCTCATGGCCAATGTTTCACATGACCTGAGAACGCCTCTTACCATGATCAAATCCTATGCCGAAATGATACGCGATCTTTCAGGAGATATTCCGGAAAAAAGGAATGCGCATCTTGATGTAATTATAGAAGAATCCGACAGACTGAATTCTCTTGTAAATGATATGCTGGCACTGTCTGCAATGCAGGCAGGCACATTATCCATGGATATAATTTCTTTTAACATTCATGACGCAGTTGACTCCATTCTTGCACCTTACCGCGTACTGGAGGAAAAAGAAGGATATACTGTCCATTTCAACTGCAGGGAGGATATTTACGTCGAAGGTGATGAAGAGAGGATAAAGCAGGTCATTTCCAACCTTCTCAGCAATGCAGTGAAATACTGCGGTCACGACAAGACCGTCTTCATCAATATCAGACGCTGGGGCAAAAAGGTTCATTTCGAAGTTGTGGATCACGGAGTGGGTATCAAACCGGAAGAACTTTCCCACATCTGGGATCGCTATTATAAAACCAGCAGCAACCATGTCCGGCCCACAAGAGGCTCAGGACTCGGGCTTTCTATAGTTAAGGAAATACTTGTTATGCACGGTGCAAAATACGGCGTCGAAAGCAAAGTTGGAAAAGGAACAACTGTCTGGTTTGAACTGAATACCGCGCGTCCCCCTCAATGACATTCATTCTGAACAGGCTGCGATGGCTTCTCTGAGATTCTTTGCGCCTGATATCTCAATAAAT
>CADCRD010000005.1 GCA_902803725.1 uncultured Eubacteriales bacterium | reverse complement strand
TAAAGGTCATTTCAATCATGTTATGGAACAGCTTGAGATCGACTGGAAATATTCAAATGCTCTTCAGGCGGCGGATAATGAGAATCAAGTTAAATACATAGTTCGTGATATCTTCAGGATTCATGGACTTGAGGTCACATTCAATGCCAAACCCATAGAGGGCGTTGCCGGAAATGGAGAACACACTCATATAGGACTGGCGGCAAAACTCAAAGACGGTCGCATGGTGAACCTGTTTGCTCCAAAAGATCTCAATGAGGATTATATGAGTCCTATTGGATATGGCGCATTGATGGGAATACTGAAAAACTACGATATCATCAATCCGTTCGTATCGTGGACCAATGATGCCTTTAACAGACTTAAACCAGGTTACGAAGCACCTGTTTGTGTAGTAACTTCACTTGGTCACAGCGTAAAGATGCCGTCAAGAAACAGGACAGTGCTCATAGGTCTGATCAGAGACATGAATAATCCGCTGGCAATGAGATTTGAACTCAGATCACCGAACCCGAAGAGCAATACATACCTGGTATGTGCCAGTGCATATATGGCGATGCTGGATGGCATCAAGGCCGTTATGGAAGAGGGAAAGACTTCAAAAGAACTGGAAAAATCGCTTTCAAAGGAATACGGACAGGAAGATTTCTATCTTGAAAAAGACCGTGTGTACCGCAGCGAACTGAATGTTTTCGAATCCTACACACAGGAAGAACGTGACAGATATTTTGGACATGCTCCACGCAATGTCTGGGAGAATATCAAAGTCTTTGATGAGCAGACAGAGAGGACAAAGATATTTGAGACGGATGGAGTAATGCCCAGAATAACACTGGATTCGTATCAGGAAGCAATAATTGCACAGTGGAAGACAGAGCTTCATGACCGTATAGTTCCAAATGTAATGAACAGACTCAGAGAGACAGTCAGACTGCACGACGAAGAAACAGGCAATGATTATGACAGGAAACTCTGGGAAGAGATCGATGCCATTCGTCATGAGATGGGAAAGAGTACTCTTGAAAGAAAATGCTTGCTGACTGAGATCAAAGAAGCCCTTGACAATGAAGAATACGACAAAGCTTCCGATCTTCAGATAGAGATGCAGGAAAAAATAGACCGGCTGTCACAGCTGTATACAAAGTACAAGAAGAATCTGTTTTAATAAATGTGAAAAACACAGCGAACGGGCATAAAACGGTGATTATTTGATCAGATAAAGATGTTCAGCAAAATGGACACAGAAAATACAATATTGCATGATAATAAACCAAAAATGAAAAAGAGGAGTTAAAAATGCTGGATGTAAAAAGAGTCAGAGAGAATTTTGAAGAGGTAAAAGCAGCAGTTGAGCGCCGCGGCCAGGGAGATTTCGGTATTGATAATATCATTAAATATGATAAAGAAAGAAGAACACTGCTGGCTGAGGTCGAAGGTCTGAAGAACAAACAGAGTGTTGCCGGAAAAGATATCCCGAAGATGAAAAAAGAGGGGAAAGACACAACTGAACTGATGGCTGAACTGAAAGAAATGGCTGAACGCATCAAGGTCCTGGACAAGCAGGTCTCCGAGGCTGAAGCAAATCTTCGCGAAGCACAGCTGGGTGTTCCGAACACACCGCATGAATCAGTCCCGACTGGCGCAGATGACAGTGATAATGTGGAAATCAGAAAGATCGGCGAGCCCACACAGTTCGACTTTGAACCGAAAGCTCACTGGGATATTGGTCTTGATCTTAATATCCTGGACTTTGACAGAGCTGCCAAACTGGCAGGAACAAGATTCACTGTTTATTGCGGTCTTGCTTCAAGACTTGAGCGTTCATGCATCAATCTTATGCTGGATATGCATACCGAAAAGCATGGGTATACAGAATATCTGCCGCCGTTCCTCGCTAACAGAGCATCTATGACAGGTACAGGTCAGCTGCCGAAGTTCGAAGACGATATGTTTGATGTACCGGCTAAGGATTTCTTCCTCATTCCTACAGCAGAAGTTCCTCTGACGAATCTTCATGCGAATGAGATCCTGTCAGAAAGCGATCTCCCGATGTATCTGACAGCTTATACACCTTGCTTCCGTAAAGAAGCCGGATCTGCCGGACGTGACACGCGCGGTCTGATCAGACAGCATCAGTTCCAGAAGGTCGAGATGGTAAAACTCGTCAAGCCGGAAGGTTCGTATGATGAACTGGAAACGCTGACAGACAATGCTGAAGATATACTTAAAGCTCTGAAACTGCCATACAGAGTCGTATGTCTCTCTTCAGGCGATCTTGGTTTTTCAGCCAGCAAGACATATGACGTTGAAGTATGGATGCCGAGCTACGGCAGATATGTTGAGATCTCATCCTGCAGTAACTTTGAAGACTATCAGGCCCGCAGGATGAACCTGAGATTCAGACCGGAAGGCGGCGGCAAACCGGAATTCGTACATACGCTGAATGGTTCCGGTCTCGCTGTAGGACGTACTGTTGCGGCTATTCTTGAAAACTATCAGCAGGCTGACGGTACTGTGAAGGTTCCTGAAGTTCTGCAGGGATATATGGGTACTGATGTGATCGGTCCGAGAAAATAATTTCACCAGAAACAGGAGCATAGAGATACATGATTCTCATGCTCCTTTTTTTGTAGGCTGTGTTGTTGTAATAAAAGAAATAATGAAAATATGGTAACAGAATATGAGAAGATTCTTATATGACCATGCTGATAAAAGTCCTGTCAGTTTTCATATGCCGGGGCATAAGGGCAGTGCTATATTCAGAAAATACGGATATGAGAAATTCATTGATAATTTCATGGATATGGATGTAACAGAGATCCCTGGTGCTGATAATCTTTTTGATGCGAACGGGATCATTGAAGATGTGCAGCGGCGTTATGCAGATCTTTATGGTGTGCGCAGATCCTGG
>CADCRD010000004.1 GCA_902803725.1 uncultured Eubacteriales bacterium | reverse complement strand
GTTCTGTTGAATATCTCAAATCCCAGTTCTTTTTCGATTTCCTTTACTGCCCCCGAGAGGCTGGGCTGTGCTATGAACAGCTGCTTTGCCGCCTCATTCATCGACTGCGTGTCCGCGATCGCTATAACATATTTTAATTGATTCAGTTTCATGACTCATCTCCAATAATTCTTTTTTCTGATACTTAATATCTGCGATTGATTTTTGCTATCTAATTATATCATTTATCATTTGAAAGTGGGGATCAACAGGTATCATTTTGACGAAAAAATATGCCCGCGTCTATACACGGGCATTTCTTATCTCCTGACTCTGTTATTCATTTACTCAGACGGTTTACCATATAATTGTGCGCATTGTTTTCCAATGTATCATCCAGTTCTGTCAAGGCAACAGTGCCCCGGCCGTATTTTCTGTCGAGTGCTGTCTGCAGCAGCAGATCACAGAACCTTGGATTTTTGGGAAGCATCGGCCCGTGACAGTAAGCGCCGAAAACATTCTTATAATGCATTCCTTCATATTCGGCCTTTTCATTGTTTCCGTATCCTGACAGAACTTTACCGATCGGTTTGATCCCTTCTCCCAGAAATGTCTGTCCTGAATGGTTTTCAAAACCAACGATCAGGTCGTCAGCTTTGATCTCTGCAGCATTATCCAAAGCGATAAGAGCATCGCATTCGAACATGTAATTGCCGATCATTCTCTTTTCATGACCCTCGGTATAAAAATCTATGAGTCCCATGAAATCCAGCTGTTTTCCGTCCCATGTCCTGTAATACTGCCCCATTATCTGATATCCGCCGCAGATACAAAGAAATACCTTCTCATCATCTATAGCAGCTCTTATATCCGCCTTTTTGTTCTGGTCAGCATCTTTAAGCAATGCATCCTGCTCAAAATCCTGACCGCCGCCGATGAAAAATAAATCAAAGTCAGCAGCGTTCAGTTTATCACCGACAGAAAGACCCGTGACCTCGCATTTGATGCCCCGTCTTTCCAGACGGCTCTTCATACAAATGATATTGCCGGTGTCTCCGTATAGATTCAAAAGATCAGGATAAAGATGGCAAATATTTATCTGATAATCATTCATATCATGTTCTCCTATTGCTGGTTTCATTAAGCAGTTGCACTTATTCCCAGAAATTCTTGTAGCCAAACCTTTTGCTTACTATGGCACGCAGGTCCATCATGGCAGTATAGGTCGGCATGATGTATACAGGTGCATCCTGAGATGTAAATTCATCTATCAGCTTTTCGTAATCTTTTATCACTTTTATTTTTTCTTCAGGAATGCCGGCATATTTGAATCTCATTGCCATTTCATCAGCACGTATGCCGCTGACCAGAACACCTGTAAGATTGTCTTCGATCCTCTGAAGAGATTCAAAATCGACATCCCAGATCCAGGATATGTCTGTTCCATCAGCATAGTTATCATTGAGGCAGACAACGAACAGTGTCTTTTCATTGATATTTGACAGGAAATTCAGCACCTGATTGCATCCGGCAGGATTTTTGATAAGTATCATCCTCGTTTCGGTATCATCAAGCATGAATTTTTCCATTCTTCCGAATCCGCATTCGAATGTGGAAAGTGCATCTATGGATGTCTTTACGTCAAAGCCCATCACACTGGCCGCTGTTACTGCGGCAACGGCGTTGTATATGTTGTATCCGCCCGGAAGATTGACAGAAGCATGGTATTTGCCGGTTTCAAAGGTGATGCCTATTTCGCTGTGATCGGCATCGCTGACATAAATATCCGTAACGGCAATATCAGGATCCGGACGGCTGTAGCCGCAGTTTGGACAGTGATATTTGCCAAGATGTCCGAATGTGATATATTCATACTCATATTCATGTTTACAGTGGATGCAGTACGGTGCATCACTGGATTCTTTGATATGCTCTTTGTAGATCGGTAAATTCACTCCGTACATCACGATCGGGTTATCTATCTCATCTTTCAGCGAAGCTGTCAGTGAACAGTCGGCATTCAGGCAGACTGTTGCGTTCACGGAATTCTGGAGTCCGATTTTTATGTTGTTAAGAGTGTGCGTGATTTCTCCGTATCTGTCCAGCTGATCTCGGAATACGTTTGTTGCCACAACGCATTCGGCATCGACCTGTTTGCTTACATATTTAAAAGCAGCCTCATCGCATTCGATCAGGGCGAAGTCTTTTTTTGCTTTGCCTCCAAGACTTGAATTCATGATGAATTCTGTTGTGATGCCGTTCATCATGTTGGCCCCGCTCTTGTTGCAAAAATAACTGGCGTTACTGTCGATCAGCGTCTGCTCGATCATTCTGGATGTGGTCGTTTTCCCGTTCGTTCCGGTGACCACAATGCACCGCACATCTTTTGCAAGATGCGCTAAAAGATCCGGACAAAACGATAGTCCTATCTTGCCCGGAAGTGTACTGGCTCCTTTACCGAGAAGCCTCATTATATGGCGGCTCAGTTTACCGGCCGCAACTCCTAAAAATACTCTGATACTCATGTACTGGATTTTATCACATAGATATATCAGTTGCAATTATTTGATTTCGCTTTCTGATGCTACGATGAATGAACCGCCGTATATCTCACGCAGCTTTGGTTTTTCGATCTTTCCTGTTGCGTTCCGCGGCACATCTCCAAAAATGATCGTAACGGGCCTTTTGTAACGCGGCAGATTAAGGCAATATTCACGTATCTCTTTTTCAGAGCAGTTATATCCTTCCTTCGGCTCAATTACAGCCGCTGCGATCTCACCCAGTCTCTTGTCCGGCAGGCCTATAACGGCAACATCCTTGATTGCGTTGTGTGTATGCAGGAAATCTTCGACCTGTACGGGATAAATATTTTCACCGCCGGAAATAATGACGTCCTTTTTACGGTCGACCAGATAAATAAAGCCTTCATCATCTTGTTTTGCCATATCTCCTGTGTACAGCCATCCGTCATCGCTGAGCACCTCTTCAGTCGCCTTTTTATTCTTGTAATAACAAGTCATTACAGAAGGACCTCTTACTGCCAGCTCCCCAACGTCTCCCCTCTCTACAGGATTGCGTTCTTCATCTACTATCATTACCTCCCAGCCATAACCCGGGATACCTATAGCACCAACCTTTTCTATATTATCCACACCAAGATGGACACAGCCGGGTCCAAGTGACTCGGAAAGGCCATAGTTCGTATCGTACTTATGATGCGGGAATTTTTCCTTCCACCTTCTTACAAGTGACGGCGGAACAGGCTGAGCACCTATATGCATCAGTCTCCATTGATCCAGCTCATAATCCTCGATATGAAAATCTTTTCTGTCAATGGCATCCAGCAGATCCTGCGCCCAGGGTACCAGCAACCACACTATTGTGCAGTGTTCCTCTGATATCGCTTTCACAATGTACTCCGGTCTCGTTCCCTTGAGCAGGACAGCTTTGCCTGCGCTGATAAGACTGCCGAACCAGTGCATTTTGGCACCTGTATGATACAGCGGCGGGATGCACAAAAATACATCATCCTTTTGCTGTCCATGATGCTTTTGTTCTGCGATCGCTGAATGTACCAGACCGGCATGTTTGTGCAAAATTGCTTTCGGAAAGCCTGTCGTTCCTGAAGAAAAATAAATCGCTGCATAATCATCATCACTGATCTCGATACCTGGGCTGCGACTCGATGCATTCGAAGATTCAACCAGGAAATTCTCCGCAAATGAAGGCCTGTCTTTACCTACATAAAACAGCAGACGTCTGTCCTTAAGCGTATCGAGTATCTCCTCTATCCTTCCAATGAACTCGTAGCCGAAGAACAGGACCTCAATATCTGCGAGCTCAACGCAGTACTGGATCTCTCTTGCGTCATACCTGAAGTTCAGCGGCACCGCCAGAGCACCTGTCTTCAGAATGCCGAAATATATTGGCAGCCATTCCAGTCCGTTCATCAGCAGAATGCCTATCTTATCACCTTTCTTGATGCCGCGCTGCAGCAGATAATTCGCTACGCGGTTTGCTTTCTCATCAAATACAGACCATGTGATCTCTCTTCGGTAGGGTCCTTCCTTTGACGGCTCCATAAGTTCGTATTCTCTCCATGCTGAAGGACGAAGTTCTCTTACATCGGGGTTCATCTCAACAAGAGCTGTATCATTCGGATAATTCTTAGCATTGTCTTCCAGAAATTTTGTTATAGGCATATTATTTACCATCTTTGAGTCATTAGCCGCAACCAGAGAGTCAGATGATATCGGTGCTGCTGTGATTCATTAATCTTTTCCTTTCCATTGTAATTGATTATGTTTATTGATCTCGTCTGATTTATATTTCTTCCCCGTATTATTTCTTTTTGAATACCGTTCTCAGATACTTGTAAACCAGTGTTTTTAATACATCCGGCAGTTGCTGAACAGGCAAAAATTATTCAGGGTTTCAGCAATCAGGTCATCTGTTCGCTATTATAACACAAAATGATCTGATGCATAAAAAAATAATGAACACTTTTTCTCAGGAAAAGAATATGCTATTATCTTCTCAGCACTTTTACAGGAAAGAAAAAGCCATCACAGTGAGATCTTAATCAATATGGAAACATTATTAAACGATACATTGAATCAAAAGCTCAGAAAATGCATACTGAGTTCACCAAGGAAAAAGTCCCAGGAATGTAAAAAAGTTGTTGTTCGTCCCGTGATCATGAAAAGAAAACTGATCTTTCAGTTCGAATATCATCACGAGAAAAAGGTTTTGCATGAAAATCTGTCACATTATGATGCAAATACCAGGATAAAAGAATTGCTCGAATCGTCCTTCAAACAGATAAACATTTTTACTTCTGATGAAGAGATACATGTTCTGGCTTCAAAGCCGGACAGGCCCCATATAAAACGGAAAAGCACAAATGCCGTTAAAAACAGTAACGGCACCCGCAATAATGCTTTGAATACATCACTATCAGCTCTTAACGATGCATCAGAATGTGCTCTGCTGTCACACGACAGGCAGAAAAACTATGTCATCAAAGACGGAGACCCCTGTGATTTTCTCATCAGACTAGGCGTAATGGGCAAGGATGGCAAAGTATTCAAAAACCACTATAGCAAATTCCGGCAGATCAACCGCTATCTGGAGATCGTAGATAACATTGCAGAAGAACTCATCCGAAAAAAGCAGGCCAATCATATGCTGAAAATCATCGATTTCGGCTGCGGCAAGGCTTATCTGACCTTTGCTCTATATTACTATTTTCATGAATTGAAAGGTCAGAGTGTCGAAATAACAGGGCTGGACCTTAAAAAAGATGTGATAGATTACTGCAACAAAGTGGCTGATGATCTGTCTTTTACCGGTCTGACTTTCAAACATGGCGACATAGCAGATTACACCGATGATGGCTGCGATATGGTAGTCACTCTGCATGCCTGCGATACTGCAACGGATTACGCCCTGATCAATGCAGTCAGCTGGAACGCACCTGTTATTCTCAGCGTCCCCTGCTGCCAGCACGAGCTTTTCAAACAGCTGGAAAACGAGTCTTTACAGCCGCTGCTCAAACACGGACTGCTGAAAGACAGATTCACTGAGCTGATAACTGATGCATTGCGCGGATTGGCACTCGAAGCATGCGGTTATGAAGTTCAGATGATCGAATTCACTACGCTGGAGCATACGATGAAAAATATCATGATAAGAGCCGTGAAAAGACGCTCTGAAGAAAGTCCGAAATCAAAAAGAGCACTGTCGGAATACAATGCTCTTAAAGGCTCGTATGGTTTATCACCGTCTATTGACGGGCTCTTTGATCACTGAGGCTTAAAGCTACCATGCGCCTCCGCCTCCGCCGCCAAAGCCGCCGCCGGAAGAAAAGCCGCCGCCGCCAAAATCTCCGCCGCTGAAACGCGTCGAATCATTTGCTGCCGGCACCCTCATTGTTGCGCCCGCATATCTGGTCAGATCGTTGAACATTCCGTAGAACATCCATGTATTGAACGATGTGCTGCTATAGCCTCCACGATACCAGACCGGACTTTCTACAGCAATGCCTTCAAACTTTTTGGCCCACTTCTTTGACAGTCCCATTACATATGCGTATGGCAGGACGTCATAGAAATAATCAGGATTTTCTTCAATCAGTTTTTCCAGTCTGTCCTTTTCGGCAATTCGGATAAATTCCTTGAAACCAAGTATCTTTCCGAGCAATTCCGCACCCTTCTTTGTCCGGCTGCGCATAAATCTGGAAGTAAAATAGCCGATAGCAAGAACAGCTGCAAACAACAGAGCCATTATCCAGTTGCCCATTACCGAGATGCATATCCAGATCGTCATCAGCATACTCAGCAGCACAAGGCCAAGACTTATCAGCGACAGCAGGATCTTTTTTGTCTTTTTCAAAACATGGGTTTTATCCTGAACGTATATGCCTATTATATATGATACCGGCGTCAGCAAAACAATGAGCACACTTGCCGCAAGAAGCAAAATACTGCCGTAAGTCCGCCAGATCATCCATCCGAATATTGCAGCTGCTACAGGAGGCAGCGCAACCAGGGCCATCCTGATAATATTAGCTGTTCCATGGAACAGTTTGTTGCCTCTGCGCCCGAATTCTGACTCGACCATTTCCTTCGTGGCGCTGAAAGTATCATAAAATGTATCCTGCAGATCAGAGAATCTTACTGTATCACCCGTTTCAAACAGTCCGTTGTAAAATACCCGCTCATATTGCTTTGCGGTCGGGGGCAGATCTGCAAGCCTCGTGATGACATAATTATTCTTTCCCTCTTCGGTTATATCGATCAGCCCGCTCTGAGCAAAATAGAACAGCAATGAAATGACATCCTCTTTATCCACATGCCCGTCGATAATATATCCGACCTCTGCAGAAGTCACGCCTTCAGGCGGATAAAATTCCACTGTCTGTATACTCTTGGGATCTCTGCCGAACCTGAACCATAAAGCCAGCATTGCTGCAATGGACAGCACTGCCAGTATATACATCAGTACGTGGAATAAAGTGTGAGTCGCCGCATCCTCAAAATATCCCTCAGGAAGCTTGATCCCGACAGTTATTCCATAGCCTTTCGGCAGTGTCTTAAGAGTCTCGATCGTGATAGTATTGTTCTTTTTCTTCCATTTGATACGGGAATTCATGCTTGGATCCCCGTCTTTTCCGGCCATGACACTGACATCTTCTTTATGAAATTTTTTCGGCATTACCAGAGTGATCTTGCTGCTCTGAACGGCAGTACTCCAGTCAAACGGAAGTACATTATAATAGAAGGTATCATATTTATCCTCTGTATCTTCATACAAAGTAACACGATATGACAGATCGTATTTCTTTTTGCCTTTTACAGTTTTATTCCCGCTGCCTATCTTTATGACCTCATTGCCTCTTTTTCTGAAGACCTCGAACGGATCGTTAGAAACAGACACATCACTGATCTTCATCGCCGCATATCTCTGATGGACCTTGCTGCCGTCAGCCGTGTAATCAACAGTGCGTGAAAACGGAATATATCTGTAGATACCATGTATCGGTTCAGATATATCCACGGAGATCCTTTCAGCTATATTGATTTCAGCATTTTTCAGCACATTGAGAGTGACATTATAATTTGTCGTTTCAAAACTGCTTTCATCATCAAAGTCTTCTGCCTGAGCAAATGGCGCACAGCACATGATAAACACCAGTGCCATAACCGCTGCAGCAGCGTACCTTTTAATTTTAAAATTCAACCTTGACATTCTGCCTCTCTTCTTCCGCGATTTCAAACATCGGCTTCTTTTCAAAATGGAACATCCCTGCAATGATATTTGACGGGAATGTCTCTCTCTTTGTATTGTAGTCTCTGACAACTGCGTTATAGTATTTACGAGAATTTGCTATATCTTCTTCGACCTTCTGAAGCTGCTTTTGCAGATCCATGAAATTAGCGTTCGCTTTCAGATCCGGATAACTCTCGGATACCGCAAACAGACTTTTCAATGCTCCGGAAAGAACGTTTTCATTCTTCAGACGTTCTTCAGTCGTGGAAGACTGCATTACAGCTGTCCTTGCCTGTGTCACACTCATCAGTGTCTCTTTTTCATGAGCTGCGTATCCCTTTACCGTTTCAACAAGATTCGGGATGAGATCAAAACGCTTTTTCATATAAACGTCCATAGTTGCAAACGCTTCTTCAACTCTGTTCTTCAGTTTTACAAAGCCGTTATAGATCCCGACGAATGATAAGATCAATATTACGATTATTACCGCAATTACAATACCTATGATTGCTCCAGTACTCATGTTTTCCTCCTTAAAATGCTATTTGAGTGATTGTCTGCAGCTGTTTTTTACGGACAGTGGTATCCCGGAAATTCGGTTGCTGTTGTCATTCTATTTTCCAGTCAACAGGGTCTTTAAGGAATTCATTTGTTCGGGAAAAATATCTGCCTCCGAAGAATCCCCTGTCTGCCGAAAACGGACTCGGATGCATACCCTCGATGATAAGATGAGAGGGATTCGTTATCAGCTGCTTTTTCGCTCTGGCATTATTCCCCCAAAGGATGAATACCATAGGCTGCTCTCTTCTGTTCAGATGGCTGATAACAGTGTCAGTAAAGATTTCCCATCCCTTTCCTTTGTGAGAATTCGGCTGTCCCTGCCTTACGGTAAGCACAGCATTGAGAAGCAGAACGCCGTTTTTTGCCCAGCTTTCCAGACACCCGTGATCCGGCGGCACTATCCCCGTATCGTTATAGAGCTCTTTGTATATGTTTCTCAGAGATGGCGGTATTCTTATGCCCTTTTTCACCGAAAAACACAGTCCATGTGCTTCGCCCGGCTGATGATACGGATCCTGCCCTAAAATTACTGCCTTGACACTGTGATAAGGCGTCATCTTGAGGGCGTTGAATATATCATACATATCCGGATATATTGGTCTGCTCCGATACTCGCTTATCAGAAACTGCCTCAGTTCCTGATAATACCTTTTTTCAAATTCTCCCCTGAGAATATCATCCCAGTCATTTCCTATATGAACCATGAAAAGATTATATCACAGTGCGGTAAAAAAATCATTGCCACTGCTGAATTAAAATGCTAACTTAATACTTGAAACAAACGAAAATGCAAAGACAAGCAAATCATATTAAAAAATACAGAAAATGATCTATTCGAAACAACATAAAGTGATATCGGTTTCTGAAAAAGCGCATCCCCTGCTGCTGTCATATCTGCAGCAGAAAGGTATGAAAATGCGTCTTATAAGCAATCTGAACGGAAGCATGATCGGAACTCACGCTGACCTTTATTACTGCCAGATGGGTGAAACGGTCTATCACGCACCGAATAAAATACCGGGGAAAGATTATCCCGGTGACTCAGTTTACAACGCTGCATGCACAGGGATTTTTTTCATTCATAACACGAAGATCACCTCTCCGGATCTGATAACAGAAGCAAAAAAGAAGGGCATGATCATTATTAACGTAAAACAAGGTTATGCAAAGTGTAACTGTGCAGTCATTGATAAAAACAGCATTATAACATCAGATGCCGGTATCGCAAAAAAATGCTGTGAGTACAATAGATCCAATGGCTCTGATACTGCTCATGAGACAATAGAATGTCTGCTCATACGCCCGGGCCACATTGCTTTGGAGGGATTCAAATACGGATTCATCGGAGGTGCCAGCGGAAGGATCGGCGATGAGATCATTTTTAACGGCGATCTCAGTTTGCATCCTGATTATATAATCATAAGAAATTTTATAACCGAAAGAGGATTGAAACTCAAGTATTTTGACCAGTATCCGTTAACTGACATCGGCAGTATCGTTTGCGGGTCAGAACTGATTCGCGTTTAGCTGGAGTAAATCATTTATTAAGAAAGGAAAAATGGGATAAAATCATGAAACAAATATATCTTGCAGCCGGATGTTTCTGGGCAACCGAAAAGCTGTTCGCAGGCGTTGATGGTGTGACAGATGCAGTGTCCGGATATGCCAACGGAAAGGAAGAGATCATCTCTCCTTCATACGAAATGGTATGCGGCGGAATGACGCAGTACAAAGAAACCGTCAAGATCGATTATGACGAAACAAAAGTCTCGCTGAAAAAACTGCTTCTCATATATTTCAACGTGATAGATCCGACCATTTACGATGGCCAGGGGGCCGACAAGGGGACCCAGTATCAGACTGGAATCTACTATACAGAGGAAGAACAACTGCCAGTTATAGAGGAGATCTCTGCAATGGTAAAAGAAAGAGTAAGGGCTTACTGCGTTGAAACCATGCCTTTAACAGTTTTTTACCGTGCCGAAGAATATCACCAGAAATATCTCGACAAGAATCCCGGCGGTTACTGTCATATCCCAGTCACGACAATGAACGAACTTAAAGATCTCAGCGAAGAGGAACTGACAGACAGGCTTATCAGCAGGGAATATTATTAAGCCTCACCTATAACTCTGTATATCATATTTATCATTTGCAGCATACTGCGGTTGCGGTTGAACTGTCTGCCCACATCTCGCGTGCGCAGTTCTTTTACAAACGTTATTCCTTCGTCCGATTCTGATGCGGATGTATTCGCGGATGTCAGAACATCCGCATTTTTTATCAGGCCCTTTTTGCAATGCATACCTATATAAGAAAGACCTGCGGGTTTTTCGGGAGTACCTCCGTCCGGTCCTGCCACACCAGTGACAGATATGCATATGTCACTTCCCGATGCGCGGTACAGACCTTCTGCCATCTCACGCGCCGTCTGCCCGCTTACTGCACCATACTTTTCCAGAGTCTCAGGGCTTACACCCAGTTCCTGCATCTTGGCTTCATTGCTGTAAGTCACCAGACTGCGGTCAAACACCGCGCTGATGCCGGGAATATCCGTCATTGTCTTTGCAAACAAACCGCCGGTACAGCTTTCCGCCGCACTGAGAGTAATACCCTTCTTCATAAGCGATCTTCCTGTCACTGTCCAGATATCCTCATTATCCTCGCTGTAAATGAACTTGCCGATGCGCTCTCTGACTTTGACGATCATTTCAGCGACCGCTGCCTCGGCCTCCTCACGTGTCGCCCTCTTGCTGGCCACACGGACATAACTTTCTCCCTCTTTTGCATACGTCGCAAGCGTAGGATCCGTCTGTCCGTCTATAAGATCAAGAAGTTCTGTTTCCAGCTGACTTTCGCCTATGCCCATAGTCCTTATGAGCTTGTACACTATCTTTCCGTCGGTCTTATCTTCGAGATAGGGCCTTGCATGATTCACAAACATTTCCTTCATTTCACGCGGAGGTCCGGGAAGACAGATCGCATATTTCCCCTTATTTTCAAGCGCAAAACCGGGTGCTGTTCCATGGGGATTGTCAAAGATCACGGCGCGGGAAGGAAGATATGCCTGTTTCAGATTGTTTTCCGTCATCTTATGACCGTATTGTTCGAACGCCTTTTCAAGAGCAGCCATAGAGGCTTCATCAAGCACCAGCTCATCTTCCATGTATTCACAGACCGTCTCTTTTGTCAGGTCGTCCTGAGTTGGTCCCAGGCCGCCTGTCGTGATTATCAGATCACAATCATGATATAACAGCTGCATGGTCTCCATTAGTCTCGCTGTATTATCGCCGACTGTATGATGATACATTACATCAAATCCCAGGGCGTTAAGCTCGCGGGACAGATAAACAGTATTGGTATTGACGATCTGCCCCATCAGTATTTCAGTCCCGACGCTAAGGATCGCTGTCTTCATAGATATTCCCCCGCTTTAAAAGCCACCTTTAGAAATGATTTCCTTGTTCTTGTAAACATATTCGCATCCGCTGTATATTGTCATGATCAGGCAGGCCCAGAGGAATATCCTGTCCATGGGAATGCCGATATAAGAGAACGGCCAGTTGCGTATCATCAGCAATGGAACTGCGATCATCTGCAGTACTGTCTTTATCTTGCCGCTCATATCAGCTGCAATGACTGTTCCGTCAGCGGCAGCGACTGTTCTGAGGCCTGCCACCAGAAATTCTCTTGCCAGAATGACGATCAGCATCCAGCCAGGGATAGTTCCGTCAGCGACCAACAGAACAAATGCCGAATAAACCAGTATCTTGTCGGCGAGCGGATCCATTATCTTGCCGAAATTTGTCACAAGACCCCGCGATCTTGCGATCTTTCCATCCAGCGTATCCGTGACTGATGCTCCTATGAATACCGCTGTCGCAATATAGTAGTGTCCCGTCAGATACAAAGCTATGAACACAGGCACCAGCACAATTCTCAAAACTGTCAATTTGTTCGGTAGGTTCATTTACTGTCTCCTTTTTATACCTCTTCTCCCACCAGATCATAATCAAACGCATCAACGATCTTCACCCTGATTATATCACCTGGCACATGTTTCTTTACCGTGTTTATCAGAACGGCGTTGTCTATCTCAGGCGCATCATATCTCGTGCGTCCCGTGTACGATCCATCATCGTCTTCTTCATCTATTATAACATCAAGAACAAATCCCACCTTGTCCTGATTGTTTTCAAGCGAGATATCAAGCTGCCGTCTCATAACAGCATCCATTCTTTCTTCCTTGATTTCTTCGGGAATCTGTCCGTCCATACCGGCTGCAACAGTTCCTTCTTCAGCAGAATATGTAAAAACACCCAGTCTGTCAAATCTTTCTGTCTCGACCATATCCAGCAGCTCATCAAAATCTTCTTCTGTCTCGCCCGGAAAACCGGTTATTAGAGTCGTTCTGATGTGAATATCATCTATAGCAGCTCTGAGTTTTCTCAAAGTTCTTTTTATAGAAGCATGTGTCGACCTGCGGTCCATTGCCCTGAGCACGCTGTCGCTTGCATGCTGCAGTGGTATGTCCAGATAGTTGCATATCTTTTCTTCGCGAGCCATAACATCTATGAGTTCATCCGTTATCCTGTCTTCATATGCATACAGGATCCTGATCCACTCTATTCCGTCGACTTTGCACAGCTCCGTCAAAAGCTCTGCAAGATGATACTTTCCATCAAAGTCCATGCCGTAAGCCGTCGTATCCTGAGCTATCAGTATCAGCTCTTTTGTTCCGGCATCGGCCAGCATTTTTGTTTCTGCAATCAGTTCATCCATGGGAACACTGCGAAACGGTCCTCTTATCATGGGAATGATGCAGTATGTGCATCTGTTATTGCAGCCTTCTGCGATCTTCAGAGTAGCGGTATATGGTTCATCAGATATTTTCCTGATCATCGAAGATATGTCTTTCTCATATTGAGAAACGAGTTTTTCGCGCGCACCTTTCGCACGGCAGCCTCTGTCGTATTCGCTTAACAGCTCCGGCAGTTTATCATAATCATTGACGCCGATTATCAGGTCAGCTTCAGGGATCGAATCAAACAGCTCATCTCCATAACGCTGAGTGAGACATCCGCTTATGACAAGTACTTTATCATAAGCAGACATATCAAAGATCCTTTCGATCGATTCTTTCTTTGCATCATTGATAAACCCGCAAGTATTCACTATTATTGCATCTGCCTCTGACGGGATCGCGGCGATTTCATGGCCTGCCTTCTCCAGCAGGCCGGCCACTGTCTCTGAGTCGTTGAAATTCTTCGGACATCCGAGTGTCTCTATGAATACTTTCATTACAGCGCACCTTCTTCCTTGAGATTTTCATATTCAGCCTCAGTTATCAGTACCTGCCTGGGTCTTGCCCCATCCGGAGGACCGACTATTCCTCTCTCCTCCATGATATCGACGATCCTGGCAGCTCTGTTATATCCGATCCTGAATCTTCTCTGCAGCATTGACACACTTGCCTGTCCGGCATTCACAACAACACCGACAGCATCCGAAAGCAGCTCATCGGTATCATCTGATCCGCCTATACCTTTGCCCTTTTCAACCTGATCGATCAGCTGCTGGTCATATTCGGCTTCTTTGCCCTGACTTTTGACATATTCTATAATGGCTGTCACTTCGGCATCCGAAATAAATGGTCCCTGGATCCTCTTCGGTTTGTTGAGATCCTGCGGTTTGAACAGCATGTCGCCGTTGCCCACGAGTTTTTCCGCACCCGGCATGTCAATGATAGTTCTTGAGTCTATCTGACTTGAGACCATGAAAGCGATCCTGCTGGGGATGTTTGCCTTGATAAGTCCCGTGATGACATCGACCGAAGGTCTTTGCGTGGCAACGATCAGATGCATTCCGGCAGCTCTTGCAAGCTGTGCCAGACGGCATATGGCATCTTCGACCTGCGAACTTGCGACCATCATCAGGTCTGAAAGTTCGTCAATGATGATAACTATCTGAGGAAGTATTTCGTCCTTCTCATTTTTCTCTTTCATCAGCTGGTTATAAGCACCTATGTCTCTGACTTTGTTAGCTGCGAATTTTTTGTATCTGTCTGTCATCTCAGCCACTGCCCAGTTAAGTGCGCTGGCTGCCTTACTTGCATCCGTCACGACCGGGATCAGAAGATGAGGAATACCGTTATAATTGCCGAGTTCTACCATTTTAGGATCTATGAGTATCATTTTGACCTCTTCAGGTCTTGCCTTGTAGAGTATGCTGGCAATTATGGTATTGATGCATACCGATTTACCTGAACCTGTTGCTCCGGCAATGAGCAGGTGCGGCATCTTTCCGAGATCCGCAACAACAGCATTGCCGCCGATATCACGGCCCACGCTGAATGCAAGTTTGCTTTTGCTGGTCCTGAATGCGGATGATCCTATGATCTCTCTGAGTGTAACAGGCTCTCTGTTCGCATTTTCTATTTCGATCCCGACTGCGGCTTTTCCCGGTATCGGAGCTTCTATTCTGATGCTGCTCGCCCGCATATTAAGGGCTATATCATCAGACAGACTGGTAATGCGGCTGACTTTCACGCCTATCGCCGGCTGTATCTCGTATCTGGTGACCGAGGGTCCGCTGATAACATTGACGACCTTTGCGTCAACATTAAAACTCTTGAGCGTATCTTCCAGCAGTTTTGCCTTTTCGTTCAGATTCTCTTCGGGAGCGCTTCTGACAGCGTCAACGCTCGGAGCCTTGAGCAGCTCTAAGGGCGGCAGTTTGTATCTGCCTTTTCTCGAAGGTGTCACGGAAACATCGCTGTCAGCATTCTCGGTTTTAGATTTGGCTGTGGCAACACTCTCCCCGCCGACCTCATAGTCCGGTGAAGCGGCAGAAGCATCACTTTTGCCTTCCTTTGATGCTCTTTCAACCGTCCCGGTGCCGATCACAGAGCCGGTCTTCTTATCACTTTTATCATCAAAGGCGTCCTTTCTGCTGCCGGTAAAATTCATTTCACCTTCCCAGGGCTCGCCATTGATCATGCCTTCGTAATCTCTTTCTTTTACGTCAAACAATGTATCTTTATAGCCTTTGTTCTGACGGTTAAAATCCTTTCTCTGATGCAGGCTTTCACGCGAATTGCCCAGTCCGAATCCTTCTTTTTCCTCTGACGGACCAAACTCATTTTCAGACAAAACATAATTAAGTATATTCTTTTGATTTCCTGAGATTTTTTTCGGCCACTTCGGCAGTTTATCACTGCTTTCGGAATTCTTTTGCTGAACAGCTTTCGAAAAACCCATTTTTGCCAGAAAACCTTCACGCCTCTGGTCTTCCTTGATCTTTTTGATCATTTCATCTTCAGTTGCGGCAGCAGGTGCGGGCTCCGGCGCAGGAGGATGATCCATCCTGAGCTGTTCTTCCGGTTCAGGCACAGGTGCCGGCTTTTCTTTTTTCTTTTGTCTCTTTTCTGCCGGTCCTTCATCCTGTACAAGAAAACCGCTGCGCCGAGATGATCTTTCTGCAAAAATACTGATCGTATCTTTGAACAGGAAAATAAAGCTGATTATGATAAGAACAGCCGCGACGATATAAAGGCCTGCTGCGCCGCTGACCCTGTAAAGGCCGCCGCCGGCATATGTGCCAAACAATCCTCCGTTGTTCAGCTGCACGCCCCCGTCATATATCGCCTTAAAATCAGGAAAACCGGACATATAACGGCTGACGAATCTTCCTGAATTCACAAGGTCTGCACCCATTACAAATATCAGCATCCATACGCCCTTCGTCCACTTCCATTGCCCGGTCCTGTGCACGAGCATCAGAACTGAATAAAGCACCATCAGATAAGGTATCACAAAGGCGCCCAGGCCGAACAGTCCTTTGAAAAATCCGCTTATCATCTCACCGAAAACGCCGGCTACATTTGTATGAAAAGCGATAACAAGAAATACCCCCAGTGCCAGCATGATGATCCCTGTGATCTCATTTGGAATTCCTTTGTGCCGTCCCTGTGTCTTTCCTGACGCACTTCTTCCCTGAGCCGCAGAAGGTCCTGTGCTTTTTTGACCGC
>CADCRD010000003.1 GCA_902803725.1 uncultured Eubacteriales bacterium | reverse complement strand
TATTCTTTTCTTCTTCTCATCATCAGCAGAACTGCTGCCAGCCCTGACAAGATCATTGCGGCAAAGAATTTGCCAAGTTCTGATTCATCTCCTGTCTTTGCACTATTCGTTTTTGCTGCGGATGATTTCGCCTGATCGTTCTTTTTAGCTGTTGTCTTTTCCGTTGTGTCTTTTGTCTCTTTATTCGTCTTTTCTTTGGGCGTGGTTTTTTCCTCATCTGGCGGGACTGTCCCCTGTTCATTCGTGATCACAAACCCCGATCCTGCATCACCGCTGATATTTGCAGAATAGCCCTGAATCGTGTCTTCTTTCACATCGTATTGCATCTCACGCCCGTCTTTGTCATACTTCGGAAGATCCTTGAAGACATACTGCCAGTTCATGTCCTTTGTGATATTCACTGATGTTTTTTCTTCTCCGTTGGCATACAGTCTGACTGTGATGCTGTCCATCGGATCGCCTTTCCATTTTTTTGATACTTTAACGTCTCTTGTTTCGACATTTACATTCTTTACTGTATAACCGGCAGTGGCATCTCCCGTGATCTCTGCTTTGTACCCTGTGATTTCTTTTTCCTTAACGGTATAAGCGATCTCTTTTCCTTCGCTGTATTTTTCCAGATCTGTGAAAGTATGCTGCCAGTTGTTTGCCGGCGACAGCTTTACTGTATCCGCCAGTTTGCCGTCTGCATAAAGCTCGATTTCTGCAAAATCCTTCTTCGGACCTTCCCAAACCTTTGTGACCGGTATGGATATAGTTCCTTTTTTATTAATGACAGTCTTTGTTACAAGTTTTGTTGTTTCATCAAACTCATTTGCGGAAACGATCGTTTCCCCGGAGCCATCAATTACATAGCCGGTTGGCACCTCTGTTTCAACGAGTTTGTATTCGTCTTTTAAAAGACCTCCCAGTTCACCTTCGCCCTCATCGTTTGTAACGATCTCACCGGCCTTTACACCGTTCGAAACTCTTATTACATCAAATTTTGCTCCTGCTAGAGCATCTCCTTCCGGATTCTGTTTTTTTACCTTGATTTTGAATACATAACCTTCAGCGGAACCGCCTGCCTCATAATATATCGCATTTGCAGAAGCAGTGTGCACACTGATATTATCTCCTCTGATTGTCGCATCATTTTTTATGACCTCTCCATCAACAAGGTCATACTCTGCAACAGCAGTGTACCTGATAACAAATCCGTCTTCTGCAGCAATATCTCCAAGATCGATCGTGAACGATCCATCATCGTTCCAACTTATATCGTAATCTCCTGTCACATCTGTACCGTTTTGCAGATGCCAGTCGCCATGCACTGCTGCCAAGTTACCTTTCATTATCACAACAGAGCTTCGGTCGATCGTAAAGCCTCCAGTTGCCAGTTTGTCTGTGACAGTGACATTATTCATTTTTTCGCCTTTTGTATTGACCGAGAGCTGATACCTGATTTCTCTGTTGCTGTTTCCCTGCTGCCAGCCGGCCTTTGAAAGATAATGTCCCTCAGGAGTTCCGATCCCTGTAAAATGAATGGGGTCACCGATGACCGTTTTTCCGCTGACATCTATCTCTATAGGTATGTTTTCCTCTTCATCTACCTTGTCCCGGTCAATCTGGACATAAAAGAAAAAATTGCCGCTGATGTCCGAATGATTTTCCGGATAGTCCGTATATGTCAGGGTAATAGTTTTAGCTCCGCCGTCTATTACTGCATTTGCAACAACATTCCCATCCGAATCCTTTATTTCAAAACTGGCAGTCTGATTGAATTTCAATTTATCCGGCAAAGTGATGACCGTTGTATCTCCTGCATGGACTGTATCGTTCGGCAATTCAAAATCAGCTTTCAGGCGAAATACCTGCCACTCTCCGACATCTCCCACAGGTCCCGAGCCGTCCTGTAAAAGAGCTGTGATATTTGTGATCACATCATTCTGAACAGCGCGTGTTTTTGCTGCCGCTTTTTTGCCGGCCTGTTTATCCTTTGATCGGTCTTCGCTTTTCTCGTTAGTTGTTTTCTCTCCTTCTATTGCATCTTTTTTATCATTGGATTCGTTTTTTTCTTCGATCGCAGTCTTTTCTTCACTTTTATCATTATCTGTCTTTGGAGTATTATTCGACTTCACAGCATCTTCGTCATTTTGAGATTTATCTTTATCAACAGCTTTATCATTGTCAGAGCTCTTGCCTTCATCCGAAGAGTTGGACTTATCAGATGTCATTTCGCTATCAGAAGAATTATTTTTATCGGCAGTCTTATCTGTTTTCGAAGTCTCAGATTCTTTTGTGATTTTGTCTTCACCAACAGATGCTTTCCCGACTTGCATATCTTTCGATGCTTCTTTTATCCGGTTAACTTCACTGCCTCCGTTTTCTGCAGCAGCCACTGGCAGATTATTGCCACAAAAAAACATCGAGACACACATCATCAAACTGAGTGTCCCAGCCAATATCATTTTGACTTTACTCTTTCCGTTCATTTTCTTCCTCCCTGCAACTTGTATTTGCGTTATTCTATTTTGCTGCCGGCTATTCATAATGTGCCTCAGCAATCAGTTTTAATTTAACCTTTGGATAATAACGCGCTACTAACGTTTAAAGGAGATTTATAAAAAAACAGCACCTTTGAGGTACTATTTTTTGCCTACAGATTTTCTTTTATTTCGTAAGCTAATTCATTTGTTTTTTTCAATATTATCTTCCGGTAACCTGATCCCGATATCGACATTCACCAGGCGGCCAATTAGTTCATCCGCCCTGCCGGCAAGAAGCCCCGTTTTTAAAAAACCGATCGAAACGGTAAGATCGCTGATCACCGCCAGCTCTGCTTCTCCGGTATCACCGTTCATTCCACTGTTAATATCGACGCTTATGATATCGGCTGCCTGCCTCATATCATTTATCAGCTCGATAGCCTTCTTTGCTCCGCCTCTCACCTGACCTGAAAACCCGGTGCCCAGAATGCAGTCAACCACCACATCAAATTCCGCATTATTATCTGATTTGGTTCTATTTTGCTCAAAACCATTCAGATCCAGCATCGGCACAGTGGCTTCAATACATTTTTCATAATAATAAGCGCCATCCTCAGACAATTTCTC
>CADCRD010000002.1 GCA_902803725.1 uncultured Eubacteriales bacterium | reverse complement strand
TGAGCAGCTCGAATCGGCCGCTACACTCTATCAGTACATCAAGGACAAAAAAGTGGGAGAGGACAGCGTTCAGAAAATCTCGACCGGTGCAAACGGCAGCATCACATTTACCGGAGAAGTCGGCTCAGTCTATCTGGTAGGTACTGAATCTACGATAGTGTCAGGCGGCAAAGAATATTCGGCTAATCCAATGTTCGTGGTGGTAAGTGAAAACGAAGATGAAGAAATCGAGGCCAAGCCTGCCGAGAACACGGGCGACAAAAAACACAATGTCAACACGGGAACACTCGAGGTCATCAAGCACTGGAGCGGCGACACAGTGAAAATGCGTCCGGACAGCATCGAAGTTGAGATCTATGAGGATAATGTACTCAAAGAAACAGTGACTCTGAATGCGGCGAACAACTGGACTTATGAATGGAAGGATGAGGATCAGGAAGGTAACTGGACTTGCATAGAAAAGGTTCCTGAAGGATATGCTTATACTGTGGCAAGCACTTCAGACGGTACGAAAGACCAGAGAATCATTACGAATTCACCGGACAAAACAACACCTCCCAAAACGACGGATGACAAAATCAAAGGTAAAAATAAGAAAAAGAGCAATACAGATAAGAAAAAAACGAGCACAAGCAGAGCTGCCAGAACAGGTGACCCGACGACTTACAGATGGGCGATCATAGCTATGGCACTCTCAGGATTTGCACTGATCGTAGTTGCACTGCGCAGAAGAAAAGAAGAATGAAGATAAAGAGTACTAGTGTGATACTGGCGCTGGGCATCCTGCTGATGGCAGGTGCCTTGGGGCTGGTCGGATACAGGATACTGTCGGAACATAATGCTGTCAGTCTTTCCGGGGAGATCGTCAGCGAAATGCAGGAGATGATCCCTCAATATAAGGCAGACGATCCGCGGGCGACAGGTATGGGGAGAGATCCTCTGCCGATGATTGAGATCGAGGGTGTCAGTCTGGTAGGTTATCTGGAATTTTCTTCACCAGACACGAAGATCCCGGTCGCGGATTATGAATACGACGGCCATACGCTCTCTTTTGCGGAGAGCGGCTCACCGATCAAGGGAAACTTCGTTATTGGGGGCAGCGAGACCGAGGGAGGTTTTGACTGCCTCAAGGACGTTAAACCCGGCAGCGATGTGACGTTTGTCGATGTGAACGGAGTGAGATATTCATACAGGATCACCGGAGCCGGCAGCGTCAGAAAGCTGGATGATCTGGATCATGATCTGGTGATGTACTGCGGGATCAGTGATGAAACGTTTTTAGCAGTGTATGCTAGCAAAGCTGATTAGCGTGCAGCTGGCTCGGGCATGGCGGTATGGCGAGGCGGCGAGGATGGCTGAAACGTTGAAAAATTACTGATAAAGGTCTCTGAGGAGGTATTATCAGTAACGACGATAAAAGAGAAGTCTACTGCTATTGGAATAAGATAGGCAATACGGATTATAACAGGCAGATAAATGCCTGAATTGATAATAATAACGTGTAAAACTTAATAAATATGACCCAAACAGTCGGGAATCCATGTCTTATACAGTAAAAGACAGATAATTGAGAGCGTGATTAGGAAAGATGCGCAAAAGGATGAGTTTCTGGCGCAGAAGGGGAGGATAGAGCGATATGGCAAAAAATATTATTGAGAAGTTCTTGAAAAACAAAAGCAAAATGAGCAAGCTGAGGCGAACGATCACATGCCTGGCGGCCGTTGTGGTTTTTGCAACGACATATGCACTGATATTGCCGGCCATGACGCTGGATGGTTCCGATGCGCAGAAAACGCCGGGAATAGACACTAAAACCGAAATCAATGTCGAAAAGTTCGGGCAGTCACTGGGAGGAGATCAGGACTCCGGATCGGATGTGGCTGATAATGCCGCGCAGGCTGTGAACTCCGAAGAAAAAGATGTGAGCGGCGGAGAAGGAGCTTTGCAATCCGAAGGAAACGGTGAAGAAGCTCCAGAGGCGGCAATGAATTCCGAAGGTGAAAAAGCAAACGGATCAGACAGCAAAGTTGGGTCCGATAATAAAGCTAACGACGTTAAAGATGGTGCAAAAAAGGACACTGCAGGTTCCAAAGACAGCAAAACTGCAGATGATAATAAAGATAAAAAAGGCGGTTCTAAAGATCTGTCGCTGATAACAGAGAAAACAGAGATCAAATTCGA
>CADCRD010000001.1 GCA_902803725.1 uncultured Eubacteriales bacterium | reverse complement strand
GAATACGATCTTCTGCAGCGCTCCTTCCAGCGTACGGATGTTGGACTTGATATTGGATGCGATATACTTGATGATCTCGTCATCCACATGGTATCCTTCGATATCTTCTTTTTTCCTCAGGATCGCCAGCCTTGTCTCATAGTTCGGCGGCTGTATATCCGCGATCATTCCCCAGAAGAACCTTGACTTGATCCTGTCTTCAAGGTTGTTGATATCATTGGGCGTCCGGTCTGAAGATATAACGATCTGTTTGTTTTTATTGTAGAGAGTGTTGAAGGTGTTGAAGAATTCTTCCTGTGTGCTCTCCTTGTCAGCCAGGAACTGGATGTCGTCGATCAGAAGCACATCCAGATTCCGGAACCTGTCGCGGAACTTATATGCGGTGTTGTTGCGGATCGAATCAACATATTCGTTGGTGAACTCCTCGCTGGTCACATATAAGACATTGGCCTTCGGATCGTTCTTCAGGATATAATTCGCGATCGCGTGCATCAGATGCGTCTTGCCGAGACCCACGCCTCCGTAAAGGTAAAGGATCTTATAATCGTGACCCGGATTCTCCGCCACCGCAAGGGAAGCTGCATGAGCAAGCTCGTTGGACTTGCCGGAAACGAAGGATGAGAAGGTATACTTTGGATTGAGTCCCTTGGAGCGGATCAGTTCATCAAAATCGGATGAAGGATCAATGGAAGAAGTCTCCGGTCTCCCGTAGTTCTTTTCACGCATCGCGGGGATCTTGTCCTTATCCGATTCCAGAATAAATACGGGAGTCACTTCAAGGTTGGTGACCTTGGAGATCGCAATGCTTAAAGGTTCCCTGTATTTCTTGCTTACGATATTGACTATGAAAGGATTGTCCGCAGCGATGATATAAAGCTGGTCCCTGTCCAGAAGATAAGGCTTTAAGGGAAGCAGCCAGGTCTGGTATGATATGTCGGTATATTCGAACTCATTCTTCATGAAAAGAAGAATATCGCTCCATTTTTTTTGAATCAGGTCAAACATTTATCAACAATCTCCGCCGCACAAGGAATGTGCATAAATATCATGAAAATAACAGAGTTTCTTCCTATTATATATAAGGTACATCTGAGTGACTATACTATTTTACTTTATATTCACCTCAATTTCAATAAATTGTGGATAAATAAATGTATTTATCCACATATGTTCAAGATAAGTTGACATAAAATAACAAAAATTCAGCTTGACACGATCGTTATTTCCTACTTATAATACTTAAGATGCTTTACTGTGTAAATAAGCGTATCATGCTCATATAAGCGCAGATGAACGCGAAATAAACTTAAATGCAAATATTATAAAGACAGGAGGTGATTGAATCATGAAAATGACATTTCAGCCCAAGAAGAGACAGAGATCAAAGGTTCATGGTTTCAGAGCCAGAATGAGCAGTGCAGGCGGAAGAAAAGTACTGGCAAACAGAAGAGCTAAGGGAAGAGCTAAATTATCAGCCTGAACTACGACAAAGTATACGGACCGCTTTGAAGCGGTCCTTTTAATTCTGGACAGATCCGTTTTTTAAGTCGGATCCATGGTAAATAATGAAAAAATTTCCGTCGATCAAAAAAAACGCAGATTTCAGAACGATCTATCAGACCGCTCCTTCCAAAGCGACCGGACTCCTGGTCATGTATGTGAGGGACGGAAGCGGCGAAAGCAACAGGATCGGCATATCTGCCGGAAAAAAGATCGGCAACAGTGTCGTAAGGCACACTTTCGCGAGAAGAATGCGCGAGATCTTCAGAAAGAATGATCCGCAGACAGTACAGGGTAAAGACATCATAATCGTTGCAAGGAACCAGGCAGGCAGCGTTTCATACGAACAGCTCAACAAAGACTATGTGAAACTGCTGCAGCATCATAGAATTTATAAGGCATGAGCTTAAAGCCGTGCCGCAGAATCGAAATGGGTAAAGATGCTGAAAAGGGCTGCTATCAAATTGATAAGAATCTATCAGAAGTACCTCAGTCCTCTGAAGGTCCATACTCATTGTATTTACACACCGACTTGTTCTGAGTACGCCGCTCAGGCCATTCAAAAGTACGGCGTGTTGAAAGGTGGATTGCTGGCAACATGGAGGATACTCAGATGTAATCCGTTTGCCAAAGGCGGCTATGATCCGGTTCCGTAACTACAGGAGGAAAAAGATTTGGAATTTGTTCTTTTAACCAGAGCGGGGGGAAGCATTCCCCTGATCAGTCCGCTGTTCAGTCTGATCGTCAGCTTCATGGGATGGATCATGGATATGATCTTCAGAGTGACCTCATCCTTCGGGATCATGAACATCGGTCTTTGTATCATCATCTTCACGATCGTTACAAGGATCATCATGTTCCCTCTGTCCTATAAGCAGGCGAAATCACAGAAGCTGATGGCTGTCATTCAGCCTGAGATCATGGCTATTCAGGCCAAGTATAAGGGTATGGAAGGCGATCAGCAGGCAATGATGAGACAGCAGGCTGAGATCAAGGCCGTATACGAAAGATACGGCACCAGCATGACCGGCGGCTGCCTGCAGCTGTTTATCCAGATGCCGATCATCTTCGCACTTTACAGAGTTATTCTGAACATCCCCGCTTACGTAAGTTCTGTCAGAGTTTATTTTGACAACATCGTCAATGCGATAGGCGGCGAGTCGGCCATCGGAGCGGTCAATACCTTCGCTCATTCCACGGATGAGCTCACGAAGGTCGTTTCGCTGTCCAGAATTGCCGGCGGCGAGATCGCTACGACCAATCATATCATTGATTTCCTGTACCATCTCAATCCGACACAGTGGGAAGCATTTAAAAACGCATTTTCGAGCGCTGCAGACGTGATCACCACAAACTATGTGAAGATCGAGCAGATGAACAGCTTCCTCGGTCTGAACCTTGCGAGCTCACCGTCATCCTACGGACTGACCTCCATCAAGGCATGGGTCATCCCGGTCCTTGCAGGTCTTTCCCAGTATTTCTCCACGAAGCTGATCGCAGCCCAGACACCGAATGCCGGCGGCGGTAATGATCAGGCGGCGCAGACCATGAAGACCATGAACCTGATGATGCCGCTGATGTCCGTATTCTTCTGCTTCAGCTTTGCTTCCGGTATCGGTGT